>CAXNJF010000020.1:0-11651 GCA_964202585.1 Trichlorobacter sp.
CCCAGCAGTTGCAGTTGACGGGCAATGCGGTTGACGGTAATGATATTGCCGCGGATCGGGCCGCTGCTGAACGGGGATACAAGGATGACATGCATGGACTCATTATGAAATTACCCATTGCATGATGCAAGTGTAAAACGGTGGAACAATGGATTGGCACCTTGCCTGTGTTCTGTCCATCTGCTATTCTTCGTTCCTATGAAGATGATTATCCTTGGCAGCGGAACCTCCACCGGGGTTCCCATGGTTGGCTGCAGCTGTCCGGTCTGCAGTTCTGCTGATCCCCGTGATCGGCGCAGCAGGGCATCATTGTTGATCCGCCATGCCGGGAAGCAGATTCTGGTGGATACATCGACCGATCTGCGCAGTCAGATGCTGCGGGAAGCGGTGGAGCAGCTGGATGCGGTGCTGTTTACCCATGCCCATGCCGACCATGTCAACGGCATTGATGATCTGCGGGGGTTTTATTTTCTGCACCGTCAGGTTGTCCCCTGCTATGCCTGTCCGGCAACCATGGAGCGTCTGTTAAGCGGCTTCAGCTATATCTTCCACCGTGATGAACGGGGCACCCATCCGCCACTGCTGGAGCCTCAGACGATTGATGGCCCCTTTGACCTGTTCGGGTTGCAGGTGGTGCCGATACCGCTTGAACATGGTGCCGGGGTTTCCTGCGGCTACCGGATCGGCCCCTTTGCCTACCTGACCGATTGCAGTGGAATTCCTGCGGCATCGCTTGCATTGTTGCAAGGAATTGCTACAGTAGTGATTGACGGGTTGCGCTGGTCGTCCCATCCCTACCATTTTAATATTGCAGGGGCGATTGAAGCGATCCGGCCCCTGCAGGCGGGGCGGATAATTCTGACCCATCTGACCCATGAGGTGCTGCACGCTGAAGAAGGACGCCTGCCCGATGGCGTGGAATTTGCGTATGACGGTATGGTGATTGAGCTGTAGGGAGGTTTTATGCAGAAGGACATACGCCTCCATGGCCAACTGGCCAACGGGATCGAGTATTTTGTGCTGGTGGTGGGAACCGACGCCTATCAGCGCTATTTCTTTAATATTGTGCAGGAGGCCGATGAGCTGCGGATCTTCTCGCCCGGTAACGAGTTTGTGCTGGGGCAGCAGGGGATCAGTTTTGAGGGGAATGGCGGACATTTCTGCGAGTATATGTTCGGGGTGGAACAGCCCACCAGTGACCTGACCAAGCCGGAGATTATCAACCGGCTGGTGATGAACGGCGCCCGTGTTGAAGAAGAGGCAGGAACCCTTCATTTTAGCGAGCATACCAGCGGATTTGAATCCTACGAGACCATCTTTTTTGATGGCAACGCGGTCTGTAACTACTTTTTTTCTGTCCATTCTTCCCGGCTTCCCCGCAAGCTGGTGGAGCAACAGCAAGAGCTGGTCCGCCTGTTGGGGAAAGCGATCAAGCGTACCCCCGAAATCGGTGAAGAACGGGATGATCTGCTGGTTGACGAGTTATATTCCCTCTTGCAGGATCCTGCCGCACAGCTGTTTATTGTCAAGTTGATCAACACCGGCCACAAAGCCTACCGTGATCTGTTCCGCTCGCTTTATTTCCGCTCCAAGAAGATTGCCGATGACGATTTTACCCGCCTGATGAACCTGGCAACTACCGGCAAGATCGATCGGTATCAGCAGGAACGGATGCGGATTGATGTGATGTATCGCCAACCGCTGAACCGCCGGATTGTGGATGAATATCGCAGTATCCTGATCGGTTGCACAGCCCGTGGAGAGATCAGCACCCTTGAGAATGCCCGGCTGAACCGGTTGAAAGCTCTTTCTGTGCGGAACAAGATTCCCGGTGCCCTGTTCTATACCCTGGATGAACTGTTGAAAAAAGGCCGGGATCTGAAGGAGGCTTGCGAGGAGGCTGATTACATTGCCAAGACGCGCCAGATTCTGGAGGGGTTTTTTCTGCATCAGCGCGAGATTGACAGCTCCATTGACCGGGACGATATGCTGACCCTGATCAAGGCCAAGAAGTGGGCCCTTGCTGCCCGTGATCACCATTTTGACCAGCTGATGCTGGATTTTAGCCGCGATTGTGATGAAAAAATCCGGGATGGCGCCGATCCTGCCCTGCTGGAAGGCTTTTCATACGTGATTACCTATCTTGACCGTTTGGACAGCGCCTTGTCACTGGTGGGGCAACTGGCCTTTATGGAAAATGTGAAGATCAGTACCGAGATGCTGCAGGGGTTGCTGGAGCACCGTGCCGCTTTTCAAAATCTGGAGCCGGGCTGCTTTGAAGAGCTGTTTATACAGGAGCTGTTTGATAACCCCTATCTGGGACGTTTTGGACGGATGAAGATGAGGGTTCTGCTGGAAGGGCTTGCGGCCGTGCAGGATGAGAAGCAGACGATTGATGCGCTGCAGGAGCAGCTTGAAGCCATTGACCGGGAAGAACGTTTGTATCTGGTGGTGCTGGAGCTGGTGCGGCATCGGGTTCGCAACTTTTATTCAAGCTTTGGTACCAGGTCAGAGCAGGATGCCCTGCGGCGTGAGGTGCTTGAAGAGCTGAAGGCACGTAAAAAGCTTGAAGCCGAAGTACCTGACCACGTTTTTCAGGAGACTATCACGACTATCCAGAAAGAAGCGGTTTATCTGCAAACCCTGTTGCCGATGATCATTACAGAAAGAAATACGGCGATGCGGGAGGATTTTATTGCCAATGCCGGCCTTGACCGTTTCTACATTGAAGAGCTGGAGCGGGAATATTACGAACAAAACGGCCTGGATCTGGAGGAGATGTATCAGATCAGGCAGGGGGTGTAAGAGAAAGTCATTTTCCTTGCCCCTTGCCCCTTGACCCTGCCTTTACCCCCCCAGCATGCTATGCCCCTTGCCATCAGCCTCCCCCAGTTTTGTCAGGAAGATGCTGAATTCTCCAGCGGTTACCGGTCGTGACAGGAAAAAGCCCTGCATGGTGTCGCAGCGCCGTTCTGACATGAATGCCAACTGATCGCTGTGCTCAATCCCTTCGGCTACAACGGTCAGCTTCATGCTGTGAGCCAGAGCGATGATCGCCTCGGCTATGGTGGCATCGTTGTGATCGCGGGTGACATGCTTGACAAACGAACGGTCGATCTTGAGCCGGTCAATCGGGAAGTGCTTCAGGTGTGAAAGAGATGAGTACCCGGTACCAAAGTCGTCAATGGAAAGGGTGATCCCCATTTTTTTCAACTGGCGCAGCATCAGAATCGCCTCTTCAGGATTTTCCATTACCGCACTTTCGGTCAGTTCCAGCTCCAGGAGTGACGGATCCAGCCCGGTTTCAGCAAGAATACCCTCAATCCGCATACCAAGGTTTTTCTGGCGGAACTGACGGGCAGAGACATTGACCGCGATCCGTAGCGGTGGATGCCCCTCCTGCTGCCAGGTAACAGCCTGTTGGCAAGCCGTACGCAAAACCCATTCTCCCATCGGAACTATCAGGCCGGTCTCTTCTGCGATCGGAATAAAATGATCCGGCGGCACAATGCCCAGATCCGGGTGACGCCATCTGATCAACGCTTCAATCCCGGCCACATGACCGGTACGCAATTCCATCTGAGGCTGGTACACCAGAAAAAATTGCTGCCGTTCCAGCGCCCGCCGCATGGTGTTCTCCAGCAGCAGCCGTTCCGTAGCCCGCAGGTTCAGCTCTGGCGAGAAAAAGTGACAGGTGTTGCGGCCTGCCTCTTTGGCTTGATACATGGCCATATCAGCGCTTTTCAGCAGCTCTTCCGCATCACGACCATCCCGTGGATAAATCGAGATACCGATGCTGGAGGTGATATAGACTTCATGCTCATCAATCAGAAACAGTTCGGCAAGTTGTTCCAGAATCTTCATCACTACCGTGCCAACGGCATGGTCGCTTTCCAGGGCAGAGATCAGAACCACAAATTCATCACCCCCCAGACGGGCAACGGTGTCCGAAGAGCGGACACAGTGCAGCAGGCGTTTGCCCACCTGTTTCAACAGCTCATCGCCAACGGCATGTCCCAGCGAGTCGTTGATCGCCTTGAAACGATCCAGATCCAGGAACAGGACCGCAACCCCCTGGTCATCCCGCTCTGCCCGGTGGATGGCTGATTGCAGACGGTCATGCAGCATGGTCCGGTTGGGCAGGCCGGTGACCGGATCCTGGTAGGCCAGTTTTTCAATAGTGCTTTCAGCCTCTTTACGGTCAGTAATGTCCCGGCCCATACCGATAATGCTTTCAGGCTGGCCAGCCTGGTTGAGGATGCAGCGCAGCGCCCAGCCGACCCAGCGGTTACCGGTTACCGTGGGCGAAAGGTACTCGCGGTAATAACTGGAGTGGGTGGAGATCATTTTTTCAAAATCATCACTGGTGGAGGCTTGATCCTGCTGCAGGATGACCGGCAGCAACGGCTGGCCCAGCAGCTGTTCTTCATGCTTGCCAAACAGGTTGCAGAAGGAGGGGCTGACAAAGAGCAATCTGCCGTCCATCCCGATCTTGATCACCAGGTCAGTCTGGTTTTCAACCAGCATCCGGTAACGTTCTTCGCTTTCCTGCAGCTTTCCTTCCACCTGCTTGCGGCGGCTGATATCAACAAAGCTTTCCAGCAGATGCTCCCGACCGTCCAGTATCACCCGGCTGACGGTTTTGATGACTGAAATGCGGCTGCCGTCGGCCCTGACCATATCCCGT
Source organism: Trichlorobacter sp. (assembly GCA_964202585.1). GTDB lineage: Bacteria > Desulfobacterota > Desulfuromonadia > Geobacterales > Pseudopelobacteraceae > Trichlorobacter. The sequence goes on from CAXNJF010000020.1 coordinate 4,688, forward strand.
TCTTCATTGTCCATCGTCTGGTGCAGATCAGTAACCGGGCAGTGTCCCTCTTCATTGGGGCAGATAAAACAGTGGCACGAGGTGCCGATCATCTCATTGCGCGTTCTGCCGAGGCTTGAGGCAGCGACTTCGTTGACATCAACAATCTGGTGGGTTTCCGGGTCAATCACGAGAATGCCGGCATGAACCGAGTCAACAATCGTCTTGAGCCGCGCCTCGGTCTCCTTCAGGATCCGTTCGGATTGAAGCCGCTCCAGCTCTGAGGCAGCGCGCACCGCAAAGATCTGCAGCATGGAGGCGGCAAGCTGTGTTTCACGAATCGGACGGCGGCTGAAGACCGCCATTGGTCCCAGGGTAATGCTGTGGGAGCTGATCAGGGGGATGCCGATGTAGCTTTCAACCCCCATTGAAATCGCCAGATGATCGTGGGGGAACCGCTCGAGAACCCCCTGCTGGTAAATGCACAGACCGTTGGTGACAACCTGTTCGCAGGGGGTGTCAATAATCGGAAACTGGAAGTTGTCATGCATGACCCCATCGGCGCAAACCGCTACGGTCTTGATGGTGGTCCGCGCCTGGTCGGTAAATTCGCCGATGAAGGCAAAGTCGGCATCCAGTGCCCGTGCAAGATGGAGAACCAGAAACTGAAAGAACTTTTCACCGGTGGCTTCGGAGACCCCTTCCACCAGTTGACGCAGGCCATCTTCAACCAGATGCAGCTTTGAAAGGTCATTGATCGTGACCAGCAGACGGTCATCATTGTCAGGCTCAAGTCGCTTGATGTTGATCTGGACAAAGGAATGATTGTTCGAGGTGGTGATCAGGGTTTTTTCACACTGGTGGGAGATACATCCGGTGGGACGACAGGCTTCCAGCTCCTCCATGATCCAGCACGGAGCCAGGGTTACGTCTGTTTCCGGAGTAATTCCTTCAAGGTCTTCCATCAAAAAAACTGCGGCACTGTTTGCATGCAGGATCAGACCGTTAGGCCGTAACAGCAGGATCGGTGTCGGCAATGCCTCAACTACCTGTATGTAACCATCGCATGCCAGGTTCATGGCTGCCTCCTGTAGGGGGTTAATACTAAGCTTTGTGGAGCATCATGTCAATCTGGCATCTTGACGGATGAGTGTAGCTGGTCTACGCTGATTGCGCAGTTTTTTTACACATTAATCCGAGGTCAGATCTATGCAAGAGCTTGAACAACGTTTGCAGGTGCTGCAGGGCAAGATTCTGGGCTATGGCAAGGAAAACCAGACAGAGCTGCTCTATGTACTGGCTGAGGGGGTTATGCTGGCCTCAGGTGTGGATCTGATCAGGATTTATCTGGAGGATCTGATTTCCGGTGCATTGACCTGTGCCTTTGCCACCGGACCGAACGGGGGAGAACTGCGGCAGGTTGCTTTCCCGATAATTTCACGGGATGCGCTGCTGTCACGGGTCTTTGTCAGCCAGTACCCGGCAAATTATCGCATGCTTGATGCTCCTTCCGAGTCCCTTGACAGTGCGGTTTCGGGGCGATTCGGGATTGCGGCAAGCTGGTACCTGCCGCTGGTGAGCCGCGGACGATCGATCGGCGTGCTGTGCGTTGATACGGAACGTGATGTTTTGGTCCTTTCGGGCCGGGTCAAGTCCCGGCTTGCCGAGTTCATCCTGCAGAGTACGGAACGTCTGGATGTGGCCCGCAGTTATCACCAGCAGGTGCAGCTGGCCCGCCGGCTGGAGGAGTCAAAGAAGAAGGAGGCTGCCAGCCAGATGGTCCGCTCGGCAGTACGTCTGGTTGATAAGGTTGCCCTGGCTTCGGTATTGACACCGGTGGTGACGGTTGATGGTTCTGCTGCGCTGGAGGTGCTGGCCAGTTATGCAGAAGACCCTGCCCTGCAGATGCAGTATGATCGCCTGGGAGCGATCCTGCTGGAGCCCGGAGCTTCACTGATCTCACGTTACGTCGATGAACAGGCGGTGATCAGTGACGAACGTCTGTTAAAACCTCTTTTTATTGATGATCTGACCCGGCATGACCTGCAGAAACGGGAGTTGACCGAGCAGATGTCGCTGCGGAGTTTGTACGTGGTGCCCCGCTTTGATCCCCGTAGTCGCAAGGTTATCTGTCTGGTTAACTATTTCTGCCGTGAAGAGTACCGCTTTTCTGAATTTGAAATGGGGCTGTTGCAGGGACACGCCGAGATGGCGGCCAGTGTGGTCAGTGGCGTGGGGGGGGAGCATCTGGAGATTCGGGTCTTGTCCGAAATTACCGATCTGCTGAATGAAGGCGGTGCTGCCCTGCGCCCGTTTTTGACCAAGGTTCTGGCAAAGGCTACCGAACTGATCGGAGCTGATACCGGCAGTATTGCTCTGGTTGAGGAACGGGATGGACAGCGCTGGCTCGTGGTGGAGGATGAACAGGGCACGATTATCGGTGCCAAGAATAAGGAGTGGCTGAAACGGTACATACCACCTTTTCCGGTGGGGGGGACGGATCTGCCACCGGGGGAGCGCAGTCTGACCGGCTATGTGGCCTGGAGCCAGCAGCCCAAGATTATCGGAAGCGTAGATGAAGAACGGTCCGGAGACGGTTTTCACCGCTCCATGAGTGACCTGTTGAAGAGCGAGATCGCCGTACCGGTCATCTGTGATGGCGGGGTGATTGCGGTCATCTGCCTCAATTCGCTGAAATATGGTTATTTTACTGAGGAGCATCGCCGGATTCTCCAGATTATCGGCTCGCTTACGGCCCGGCATCTTTCTGACCTGCAGAGGATTGAAGGGTTGCAGGGGGAGGTGCAGCGGTTGACCACCGATGTCGGCTATAAAGATCCCCATGTTTCATCATACCGGCTGGGAAATATTATCGGGGTCAGCCATACCTCACAGGCGGTGGTTGATTTTATCAATACCGTATCGGTGCCACTCTTTAACCGGATTACGCTCTGGAGCAAGAATGTGATCCAGGAAGCTACCATCGGACTCCCCTCGATTCTGGTTACCGGCCCTACCGGTTCCGGCAAGGAATTTTTCTTTAATAACCTCTACAATACGCTTAACTCATTTTACCGCAAGAAACTGAATGCCCAGGGGGAGCTGCCGGTAAAAAAGACCAACATCGCTGCCTACAGCGGGGAATTGACCTACTCTGAACTTTTTGGTCATAAAAAAGGGGCTTTTACCGGTGCGTTCAGTGATCGTCGCGGCATTCTGGAAGAGTGTATGGGAGGGGTGGTTTTTCTGGACGAGATCGGTGATGCTGATCCAAAGACCCAGGTACAGCTACTGCGTTTTCTTGATAACGGTGGTTTTATCAGGCTGGGTGACAACACCGAGCGGTTCAGCCGGGTTTTGCTGGTGGCGGCAACCAATCGGGATCTGGCAGCGGAGATTGCAGCAGGGCGATTCAGGGAGGATCTTTACCATCGACTGGCGGAGTTGTCGATCAGACTGCCCTCCCTGAATGAGCGGCGAGAAGATATTCCTGACCTGGCGGTACACTTTCTGGGAAAACTGTACCGCACCTATCGCGGTGAGGATGAACCTGAAGAACCACCGGCGCTTGGTGATGAAGCCAAGTCAGAATTGATGGCACACCAGTACGAGGGGAATATCCGTGAATTGCGTTCGATACTGTTGCGGGCAATGTTCTTCAGGAGAAGCGGGATCATCGGTGGTGAAGCTATCCGGCAGGCGCTCAGGGGGGTCGGGCTGGGCAGCGGGCTGCAGGTAATCGATGGCCGGGAACTGGTGGCTCACCTGGCTGATACCATTCTGGAAAAAATCCGTCAGGGAGGTGATTTCTGGCAGGATATTTATGAACCATTTTCCCGGAATGATATTTCGCGGGATGTGATTCGACTGGTGATAGAAAAGAGCCGTGCCTTTGCCGGTCGGCCATTGCCGGGGGTGGCGCGGTATCTGCGGGCTTTGACAGACGGGATGGACGCAGAGGAACAGCGTAAGATGCTGTATAAATTCAAAAACTTCTTGTACAAGACGGTACGATTATGAAGGGTTTAGCAGAATTGTGAAGCGTTAAGAAAGACTTATAAATAACATAAGGTTATACACCATCAAGGCATCCACTAACCTGCTACCCATTATGAAGGGTTTAGCAGGTTTTTTAATTTACTGCGTACCTATAGCGTACCTAATTTGCTATTTTAGAAAAAAGGTACGAAAATAACACCTAGATTCAACATGCATAAGGCTTTACGCACTAAGTACTATATAACATCCATCCATCATTGAACTTTATGGAGATTCTTTCTGTTAGGTACGAATCTGTATTCTATAAGATACGCAGGAACAAAAAGGCGGTGTTCTATATACAAATACATATTTCGTGGCGGATACATATTTCTTTAATAATAACAGGTGGTTAATTTCTTTATTAAGATGGTGCAAAATGGTATGTCTGAAAAATATGTGTATGTGTGTTTTTTGCGGTGTTCCAGGTGTTCCGGTGTTCCGGTCCTTAATAATGCATTTAAAATAGGTAGTTACACGGAACACCGACACAGACAACCCGGAACACCTTGTGTTTTCGGTGTTCCAGAAAAGGGGTATGCTATGCCAAAACTGAAGTTTACCAAGACTGCCTTGGATAAGATTCCTTTTCCCGCTACCGGGCAGGTTGATTACTTCGATACGGAAACAACCGGCCTGGGGTTAAGGGTAGGGGCGAAGAGCAAGACCTTCTTCGTCAAGGCGGAGGTGAAGGACTCAAGCACTAAGAACGGACGGCGCACGGTTAAAAAGACCTTGGGGCGTTTTGGCGACATTACCCTTGAGCAGGCCCGTAAAGAGTTGCTTGGTTATGATGATCGTGACGCCGGTTTTGTTCCTGGGATGCGTTTGCAGATCAAGCGGGGTGAAACCGGAGACGGCGGCGCGGTTATTACCCTGGATGAGATGATAGAGAGCTATTTTTCAGAGAAGCGTAATGGTGACGGCAAGCCGTTGAAAACGTCCACCGTGAGCAGCTACACGCATATTTTGCGGTATCACTTTGAATCATGGTTTTCGTTGAGTCTGACAGAGATTGTAAAGAGTCTGGCCCCTGATGTTGTGATAGAGCGATACAAGCAGGCAGAAAAGAAACACGGACCCTTTGGCGCTCGTAATGCCTTTGTGATGTTGGCCGCTGTGCTGAATTATGCGCGGGTTAAGTATCCGGTCACGATTCGGCATAATCCGTTGCAGGTTTTGAGTCTTGGCAAGCATTTGAGGAAGATTGAGGCTCGAAGTGACAGGCTTGATGGTGATGATTTCAGGCTGTTCTATGATGGTATCCAGGGTTTCAATGAAGTTACACGCGATTGTTACCTGTTTTGTCTGTTCCACGGCATGAGGAGCGAAGAGACGGCAGGCTTGAAGTGGGTGCATGTTGATTTTGAAAAGCTCTGTATCAGCGTGCCGGACACCAAGAACCGTCAGACGCTGCATGTTCCGTTAAGCCGTCAATCGCTGGCGTTGCTGAAGCAGCGTAAAGCCCGTAATCCTGATGGTTCGCCCTGGGTGTTTCCTTCTCTCTTCCGGCCCCAGCAGCATAACAAGTCTGGTCACGTCCGTCTTATGGCTGCGGAGTTAAGGAGTAAGACCGGCATAAAGAAAATTACTGTTCACGGGTTACGGCGTACCTTCATTACAATCGGCAGGCAGTTGAAATTTTTTGATGATGTTGAGCGGTTGACCAATCATATAGACAGTTCAGTAACCGGCAGGCATTACGATGGAACCGGTATTGACGATCTACGGAAGCCGTTACAGGCTATCTGTGACACTATCGAACGGTTGATGATTGAGGGTGTAGGCGCAAAGGTGCTCCTGTTTCCTGTGGCGGCGGTTGGTGAATGACCCTGCTGGTGGTGCCGATGAAGGGAAGCAGGAGCCGGTAACATGACAATCTTGACCAGGCATACCGCCTGCTGGTCGTGGTGCCGGTTCAGGTGGTGCCGGTCGTGGCCTGCCGGTCTTTCCCGGCATGGTGTAAGGGAAGATCAAGGGGAGCTGGTGAAACGGGTTCAGGTGGTGTCGGTTCCTGATCTCGATCATCCTTGACCGGATTCATTCACCGGCTGTTCCTGCTGGTGGTGCCGATATGGGGAATCATCAGCCGGTAATATGACAACCTTGACCAGGCATACCGCCTGCTGGTGGTGCCGGTTCCTGCTGGCCGGTCTTTCCCGGCATGGTGCAAGGGAAGATCAAGGGGAGCTGGTGAAACGGGTTCAGGTGGTGTCGGTCTCTCAGGCCATGCCGGACAACCTGCTGGACTCGGTAAAATTGCGGCGTCCTAATACATCCTGATCTCGATCATCCTTAACCGGATTCATTCACTGGCTGTTCCTGCTGGTGGTGCCGATGAAGGGGATCAGGTGCCGGTAACATGACAATCTTGACCAGGCATACCGCTTGCTGGTCGTGGTGCCGGTCGTGGCCTGCTGCTGGTGCCGGTTCCTGCTGGCCTGTCTTTCCCGGCATGATGCAAGGGAAGATCAAGGGGAGCTGGTGAAAGTGGTTCAGTACACCTCCTCAATTTTGAGGAGTGCTTAAAAATTAACTAGTTAGCAAACGGAAAGACCGAGCAGTACTTTAAGGTGGATCGTGACGGTTTTACGTTGTTGGCAATGGGGTTTACCGGTTCAGGTGGTGCCGGTTCCTGATCCCGATCATCCTTGACTGGATGAATTTACCGTCTGTTCCTGCTGGTGGTGCCGATGAAGGGAAACGGTTCACTTTTTCAATTGGCTAACTTGCTGATTTTATGGCACTGCCGAAAAATGGGCCGGGCTGCTACATCCTGATCTTCCATCATGACAATCTTGACCAGGCATACCGCCTGCTGGTGGTGCCGGTTCAGGTGGTGCCGGTCGTGGACTGCTGCTGGTGTCCCTGCCTGCCTGCCGGTCTTTCCCGGCATGGTGCAAGGGAAGATCAAGGGGAGCTGGTGAAACGGGTTCAGGTGGTGTCG
>CAXNJF010000021.1:0-11527 GCA_964202585.1 Trichlorobacter sp.
TCACCGCGTTGATAACTGCTGCGGGTGAGGCGACGATCAACAACGGTAACCGAGAATCGCAGGCAGCTCCGGTCTCCGTCACGACCTTGCAGTGAAACAAAGGAGGTGACCGTGCTATCCCCCTTGCGCTCTGTTGCCCAGGAGAACAGGGCCGCCAGAATCTCTTTCAGCAGGCTGCCATGGCCGCGATAGATTCCATCCAGATAGTCTGGGATCAGTTGTTTTGTCAGGTCTGCAGGGGAAGAAATCTTCTTGCTGGCCATTTGCACAAGCTCGCTGAGCCTGAAGGTCTCCTCAACCGGCAGGATCCCTTCGGTGATAGCCGCTGCCAGCTTTGTTTGTTCGATAAGGCTGAACTGACGTGAGAAGAGCAGATCAAAAGCAGCAGCACTCAGTAGTGTCTGGTATGGCTGGGATGTCGGGCACCTGCTGATATCCTGGACGGTCAGCAGGTGAAAAATCTTCGGCTGGCTGTTGCCGGCGTTCAGTGGCAGCAGTTCCAGCCGCAGTGTCAATCCGTTCTGGCCGCAGTAAACCGTGTCATTCCATGAGCTGGCGCCAAGCATTGCGGTACGCAGTAATAACAGGTTTGCATCCCTGCTCACTCCGTAAATCAGCAGGAACAGGTCATCAAGCTGTTGCCTGTCGCCATGTCGGGAAAGGCCGGTCAGGCTGATGGCGCTGCGGTTTGCAGAGATAATCTGTTCGCCATGACCAATCAGCATAACGCCCCATGGCAGGGCATCCAGTAACTGGGTGGTTCTGAATGCATCCAGTAACTGTTGTGAGGTATCACTGCAGGTTGTTACCCGGTGCTGCATCCGTTGCAGGAGAGCCGCTGCCTCCGGCAGATCTTCAGGATCAGGCAGGCAGGCAACAGCGCCTGATTCGGAGGCACTTTTCCAGTGTTGTACAGAATTATCGCCACCAATAATGATGGTATGCGCCCGGCATCCCCATTGTTCCCGAAGATCAACCGTCAGGGTAAAGGCATTCAGATTTTCAGACTGGCAGATAAGAACCAGATGGGGGAGTTCTTCAGCAAACTGGGCTTTTCCCTGGTCAGCGCCACAGGCAATCAGCAGACGAACGTCGCTATCAAGCAGAAATTTCTGCAGGGTGTCGTAACCGGTTGGTGCATCTTTAATCAGCAGTACAGAAAGATCCGGGTAACGGTGAATATCTGGGCTGTTCATAGTCAAGGCTCGTTTCTGCTAAAAAAGCTCTATTGAGGGGAGTCCGCCGGATGCCTTCTTTGCAGCACCTCCCATGGCCTTGGCATGTACCTGGCGCTGGTCATCCATTACATACCGGTCAAAGATCGATTCAATGGCAAACATCTCGTCACGGATAGATTCGATAGTGCCGGAACCCTGTTTCAGCTTGGTGATAACTCCGGCCAGATGGGTTGAAAAATCGGCCATGATACTGATCACATGCTCAAGTTTCTGGCGGGTAATATCCTGAAACTGGACGTTGCCAAGGGCCTCAATCACCGTCTGTTCAATCCGGCGGCTCTGAAGTTCCAGTTCCTGAAGCGTGCTGCCGACGGTTGATTCAATCTTGCGTGCGCTTTCCTCAAGTGACAGTAACTGGTCATGCACCATCCGAAACTGTTCCCGTTCAGCGTTTTGCTGATCAACAGCTTTTTTGTTGGCCAGTTCGCGGTCAATCAGGGCAGCCATATCTTTCATCCCCTGGCTGATCTGGTTTGCTGTTGTATCAACTGTTGCGGAAAGTCGTTGCACTTCATCGGCAACCACGGCAAAACCGCGACCGGCCTCTCCTGCACGGGCAGCCTCGATGGCAGCGTTCAAGGCCAGCAGGTTGGTCTGGTCACTGATGTCACGGATGTGTGAGACCAGCCCGTTCAGCTTGTCAACACTGCCCACAATGGACTGGATCCGTTCCCGTTCGGTCTGGGCGGCCAGTTCACGCGCATTCAGGTGCTGTTCAATCAGGCTGATCATCTCGCCATTTTTCGCCAGAATCCGGTTGGAATCATCAAGTGATGACGAGATCTCGTTACTGAATCCGGTCATGCCGTTCATCAGGTCACCGGCAGCGTGATCAATGGCTTGCAGCATTATTACAATCTGTTCAGCAGCGCCGTTGGTCTGTTCAATCACGTTCTGAAGATGTGAACGGTTCAGGGTTACGGTCTTTTCAATCGTTGTGTGCAGATCACTGACCAGTGTAATCACATTTTCACGATTGCTGCTGTGGCAACCGTGGGCAGACTGGCAGGCATCCTGGAGGTTACTGGCCAGAGAACGGCCCGGCAGGGAGGCGGCCAGCCAGGCGATCAGGCAGAGCAGGCCACTGCCGCAGCCTGCCATAACCAGAGCGGCAAAAGACGTTTCAGCCGGCAAGGTCAGCCAGCAGATGCCAGTGCCGGCCAGAGCAGCAGCCAGAAAGACAAGCGGCGTCAGCAGGGGAGCCCGGCGCAGCCAGGAAAGGAGCGGGCTTGCGTTCATCTGTTCAGGTTTCATGCAGCTCCTCGCAGAATCTACGGAATCAGTTTTTTCAACACTTCAACCAGCTCTTCCGGTTTCACCGGCTTCACCAGCCAGCCGGTTGCTCCGGCTGCACGGGCATCGGTCCTTTTTTGCTGCTGAGATTCAGTGGTCATCACCAGCACCGGCATAAAGCGGCATGATGGCAGTTTTTTTACTTCTTTGATCAGGGTAATGCCATCCATGCCCGGCATGTTCAGATCGGTTATCATCAGGTTCGGTTTCATTGTGGCCAGCAGCTTTAAAGCTGCATCGCCGCCGGTGGCGGTCTGGACAGCATAACCGGCTTTTTCCAGTATCGCTTTGATGCTCATCAGCAGGGTTGTTGAATCATCGACAAGTAAAACAGTCTTCATGGTGTTTCGGTCTCCTTTTCAGGGGCAAGGGTCAAGGGGCCAGGGTCAAGACAAAGTTTCCAGAACGGATCATCAGGCAAGGACTTGATTGGTACCTTCAGCATCTTCAAGGTCTGTAATGGTGCGGTGTGCAGGTGCTCGCAGCCGGACAGGTCAACCGCAAGACCGGGATGTTCCTTCAACGCTTCCAAAAGTTGATCGGTCTCCTCGATGGTGACAATCCCCTCAAACAGCAGCAGAGGTTGTTCTGCTGTGGTATCAAGTCTCAGCGGCATAGGTGATCACCTGTGGCAGATTGAGCAGCAGCATGATCGAGCCATCCCCCAGGATGGTGCTGCCGCTGTAGAATGAGTTACGGGCCAGCATACCGGTCATCGGTTTCATCACGGCATCAATAATATCACAAAACTCGTCAACCGCCAGCGCCACGGTCTCGCCACGAACCTTGACCACGACGGCAGAAAACCGTTCCGGGAACCAGCTGTGGGTGTCCTGCATGGCCAGTTGACGTCCCAGACTATAGAGCGGGATCAGCTCATCCCGGACCTTCAGTCCCGGAGCGGTCCCCAGGGTGGTAATGGCAGACAGGGGCAGATCTCCCAGGGTTTCCTGCAGGTCAGTGGCCGGAATGCCGAAGGTACAGCTCCCCTGCTTGACCGTTAGCAGACTGGTGATGGCCATGGAAAGCGGCAGGGTCATCCTGACGGTAGATCCGGCCCCCAGGCGGCTGGCGATATGCACGGTGCCGTTAAAGGTGGTAACCATGGTCTGGACAGCATCCATGCCGACACCGCGGCCGGAGAGATCAGAAATCTGTTCGGCCGTTGAGAAATTGGGGGCCAGAATCAGCTGGATCGCCTCTTCATCGTTCATGGCGGACAGTGCATCGGCAGAGGCGATCCCTTTTTCAAGGGCTTTTGCCCGGATCCGGGCAGGATCGATCCCCTTGCCGTCATCCACAATCTCAACCACAATCGAACCGGCCTCCTGAAAGGCCTTCAGCCGGATGGTCCCCTCTGCAGGTTTTCCTGCTGCAATCCGCTCATCCGGTAGTTCGATGCCATGATCCAGAGAATTTCTGACCATATGGACTAACGGTTCAGAAAGTGCCTCGATCACATCCTTGTCAGCCCTGGTTTCTTCCCCTTCCATCACCAGAGCGATCTTCTTGCCCAGCTTGTTGGAGAGATCCCGCACCAGACGGGGGAACCGTTCAAAAGCCTTGGCCACCGGCAGCATCCGCATTTCAAGGGCAACATCCTGCAGCGAGGAGACGATCTGGCTGATGGTGTCGGTTTTGTTGTCCAGCTCGGCAGCCAGTTGCGGAACCCGGTAGACGGTTTCTGCCCGCTGGCAGAGGTAGGGCAGGGCGTTGCGGGCCACCAGCAGTTCTCCCACCAGATCCATAAAATGGTTAACCAGACGCTGATCCACCCTGATGTAGGATATTGCTGCCCCTTTTTTATGCTCATGGGCAGCGGCCCCCCTGGGCTCATCAGGCTGCTGGGGAGCTGCAGTCCACAAAGGCTGTTCAACCGGTGTTGTTTCCTGCAGGGGAGCAGTAGTGGCCGGGGGCGGCATCAGTCCGGGGGTGACCGGTACCAGGCGGATCTGGTCAGGAACATACTGGAAGATCGTCGCGATCCGGTCTATTGTCTCAAACACCACACCACGGAACGCCACCTGACAGGTGTACGGATCAAACTCTTCAAGCGGGGGAACCGTGTCCGGCAGTAACAGCTCCAGCAGAACCGGATCGGGCAGTTGGCGCAGCAGGTTGATCGGGTCATCCCCCAGAAAGAAACAGCTCTCCTCGGGGCGGTACCAGAATGCCACTGCAGGCGGCTCCAGCTGCACCATCTCTTCGGGCCAGTCTGCAGCTGTACTCCGTGCCCAGGCTTCAAGTTCAAGCTGTGTTGTATCGGGCGGTTCAGGTTCTGCGACCGTTGCCGTTTCAGTTTTTTCCAGCGGCTGCAACAGAGCCTGCAGCCGCTCCCTCAGCTGGTTGCCTTCCTGTTCTGCAGTGGCAGGCAGTGCTTCGGTCTCCTCGATGCACTCCATCCAGGCCCCTACCTGGTCCAGCACCCCCAGCAGCAGGTCAACCGACGTGGTATCCAGCGTGCGCTGGCCGTTTCGTACCTGATCCATCAGGTCTTCGGCAACATGGGTAAGCCGGGTAATCGGCTGGAATTCCGGGAAGATGCCGGAGGTACCCTTGATGGTATGGAAGTTACGGAAGATACTGTTGATCAGGGTGGCATCGTTGGATGCCTGCTCAAGATTCAACAATCCCTTGGCCGCCTCATCAAGGTAGTCGCGGGCTTCGGCTATAAACTGTAGGAGCAGTGTATTCATCTGTTGCTCATTTCTTCGTACGGCAACAGCAGTCCGGCAGCGCAAGGTTTGCTGACGAACAGGCAAAAATTGTGTCAAAATGGTCGGCTATTGATTGAAACGCCTCAAGTATCCGGGGCTCAAAATGCTCAGGCAGGGTTCTGCCGTCACCTTTCAGAATAATATCCAGAACCCGCTGGTGGGAAAACGGTTCTTTGTAGGGGCGTCGCATCCGCAGGGCATCGTATACATCCACCAGAGCCACTATTCTGCCCGGCAGCGGGATCTCTTCACCGGCGAGGCCGTGGGGATAACCGCTTCCGTCCCAGCGTTCATGGTGAGTCAAGGCGATTGATTCGGCCATTTGCAGAATCTGGGCAGATGATTCATGCAGTATCCGGGCACCGATAACGGTATGTTGCCGCATGATTTCCATCTCTTCGCTGGTCAGTGATCCCGGCTTGCCCAAAATAGAGTCGGGAATGCCGATCTTGCCGATATCGTGCATCGGTGCTGCGTATGAGATCATCTCGCACTGCTGATCCGGGATGCCGATCGTTTTGGCCAGACAGAGAGCATAACTGGAGATGCGAGAAATATGATCGCCGGTGTCTTCGTCCTTGTACTCGGAGGCCATGACCAGGCGATGGATGGTTTCAATGTAGGATTCCCGCAACTCCCTTGTCTTCAGGGCCACCTCATCCTGCAGGCGAAGATTGAAGGTCTGCATCAGATCATTATGTTCCTTCACCTTCAGAAGGTTGCGGACCCGTAGCAGCATTTCCGGACGATCCAGCGGCTTGTACAGAAAATCGTTGGCTCCTGCTTCCAGTGCCTGCAGTTTTGTGGCGCGGTCAGACAGGGCCGTGGCAACGATAACCGGCAGGTTCTCGGTCTTCGGGTTTTTTCTCAGTTCCGTCAGTACCTGAAAGCCATCCATCCCCGGCATCATCAGATCAAGGATGATGATATCCACCACTTCACGGGAGACGATTTCCAGTGCCTGAAATCCATCAAGGGCAGGCATGACCGTGTAGCCGGCCGGCTCAAGAATCCCGTGATAAAGCTGGATATTCAGGTGTTCGTCATCAACACAGAGTATGCGGGGTTTGCCAGCGTTCATAACAATCATGTCCCCAAATTACAGATATTGTTCCAGTAGCGCCTGCAGCAGGGTCGGTTTGACCGGTTTTGGTAAAAAATTGTCCATACCCGCCTCTTTGCAGCGGCTGCGTTCCTGCTCGGTATCGTTGCCGGTCAGAGCGATAATCGGCACCCGTTGTTCCTGATCCTCCACCCGCCGGATAGCTGCGGTTGCCTGGTAGCCGTCTATATCAGGCATCTGGCAGTCCATAAAAACCAGATCAAAGGGGGCCATGCAGAACAGCTCAATCGCCTCACGGCCACTGGCGGTCACACTGGCATGGATACCTGTTTTGTCAAGCAGCATACTCAACACCCGCTGATTGAGGATGTTGTCGTCGGCAATCAGCACCCGTTTGCCATGAAACGGAAACTCAGGGCTTGTGGCACTATCTGCTGAAGCGGCATCACAACGGCGTAGATCCTGAATCGTCGCCACCAGCCGTGATTCGCTGACCGGACGGATAACGGTAGCTGTAATACCAAGCTGTTTCATCTGATCAGGCGTAACCACCGTGCCCGGCGCCACTGCCAGCAGACGCAGGGCATCCGGAAACGCTTCGGCCAGATCCAGTCCCTTACAAGGGGCCTCAGCGGTGCTTGCATGCCAGATCATCAGCAGCTGCGGTGTCAGCTTTGTTTCAGCGGCAGCAGCTGCAAGCTCTGCAGTATGGGCGAACATGGTTACCGGGGAAAATCCGATCCGTGACAGGGTCTCGGCCTGGGTCATACGCACCTGCTCCAGCGGCGCTACTACCAGGGCAGGTCCCAGACAGGGAGCGCCGGTTATTACGCCTGACTCCTCATGCTGCCGCAACGGCAGCGACAGTGTGAACCAGAAGGTGGAACCTTTGCCAGCCACACTTTCATACCCGATCTCGCCGCCCATAAGAGTAACAAGTTTTTTTGAGATGGCAAGTCCCAATCCGGTGCCGGGTGGTCGTTCCTGACCGCTGGTCGCCTGGTAGAACTGCTCAAACAGGCGTCCCTGCAGCTGTTCCGGTATACCACAGCCGGTATCAGTGACCGCAATCCGGTATTCCATACGATCGTCATTGCCGTGGGCACCGCTTACTTCAATCAGCACCACGCCGTTTCGGGTAAATTTGACAGCGTTGCCGGCCAGGTTAATTACCACCTGACGTACCTTGCCGATATCCCCCACCACCTGACGGGGAAGCAGTGGCGGAAATTTTACCACCAGCTCGGTTCCCTGGGCTGCAGCCTGGTTTGCCAGCAGGTCGGCCACATCATCAATCGCCTTGCGTAACGAAAACGGCACCGGTTCCAGATGTATCTTCCCTGCCTCAATCTTTGAAAAATCAAGGATATCGTTAATGATCTCAAGCAACAGGGCGCCGGAACTGTTGATGGTCTGGACATAGTCGCGCTGGGTTCTGGTCAGGGGAGCATCCATCAGCAGGCTGGCCATCCCCAGAATGCCGTTCATCGGGGTACGGATCTCATGGCTGACCGCTGCCAGAAACTCACTTTTGGCCTGATTGGCTGCTTCGGCCTGCTGTTTGGCAGTGGTCAGTTCACGGGCAGCCTGATGCAGAGCCACCAGATTTTTTGCCCTGGCAATCAGTTCGGTGCGGTCAATCGGCTTGGTCAACAGGTCGGTGCCGCCCAGCTCAATGCTTTTCAGGCGGGCATCCCGGTCGGCCAGAGCGGTTACCACCAGAATCGGTAGCAGGGCATGCCGTTCATCTGCACGAATCCGTCCCAGCACCTCATAGCCGTCCATTTCCGGCATCATCAGATCCAGGATCATCAGGTCCGGATCGCAGCTTTCCAGCAGTTCCAAGGCTTGCAAGCCATTTTCAGCCATAGTCAGCTCATAAGCGTGCGTCAGCATCGCCTGATACAGCTGAAGGTTCATCGGTTCGTCATCAACACAGAGTATGCGCGGGCGGTTGGTTTCGGTCATGGTGCTACTTCTCCATAAGCGGAAGAATGAAGCTGAAAGTGCTGCCGTTGCCGTAGCTGCTGGTCACGCTGATCTTGCCACCATGCAGTTCTATCAGACGTTTTGAAAGTGCCAGCCCCAGACCGGTTCCGTCTTTGTTACGGGTCATGGCCGGTTCAATCTGTGAAAACTCCAGAAACAGCTTGGGCAGATCCTCGTCCTTGATGCCGATACCGGTGTCTTTTACCGCCAGTTCAAGACAGGGTCCATCCGGGTGCTGCTGATACATGGTTGTACAGATCTCTACCGTGCCACCTTTTTTGCTGAATTTGATGGCATTTGAAACCAGGTTGATGATCACCTGACGCAGTTTCACCTCATCAACGGTTAGCAGCATACCATGGGGATGCCCTGATGCAAGCCTGAACTCAATGCCGCTACACCGGGCCTGTTCGGCAAACATGGCCTGTACCTGTAACAACAGGTTGTCCAGACTGACCGGCGCACGTTCCAGGTTCATTTTGCCGGCTTCAATCCGGGAGAGATCCAGTATTTCACTGATAATCTGCAGCAGGTGGCGGGAGCTGGTCAGCACATTGCCCAGGTACTCCTGCTGCAATTCTGAAACCGGGCCGGTGACACCGTCATGGATCAGCTCGGTAAAGCCGATGACCGAATTAAGCGGGGTGCGCAGCTCGTGGCTCATGTTGGCCAGGAAGTTTGACTTGGCTTTGCTGGCCGCCTCCGCTGCCTCACGGGCCTGCTGAATGTCTGCCTCATACCGTTTCCGCTCGGAAATGTCGGTGATAAAGGCGTAGGCCAGCACCGGCGTCCCCTCTTCATCTCGCAGGGTGGATGCACTGAAATGGGTCTGGAGTCTCCTGCCGTCTCTGGTCAACAGGGACACGTCATAACTGCGGTGATCGGTCTTCTGGATCAGGCTGTACTGCTGCAGAATGATTTCCCGATCCTCAGGTGCCACAAATTCGATGGTCTGTCTGTCCATGATCTCTTCACGGCTGTAGCCCAGCATGGTGCAGAAGGCCTGATTCACCATAACCGTGCGGCGTGTTTGCGGATCGATGGCAGAGAATCCTTCACTGGTGGTCTCAATCAGCGAGCGAAGCTGCTGTTCGCTGCGGCGCAGCTCTTCTGCTGCACGGTGGCGTTCGGTGATGTCCCGCAGGATGCCGATGGCGCTCAGCCTGCCTTTCAGCTCGACAGACGTCAGCGTCAGCTCAAAGGGGAATTCCGTGCCGTCTTTACGAATTCCAAACAGTTCGACCTGCCTGCCGATGGCAGGTCCATCCTTGGTGGTCAACCATTCCTGCATTCCCTTCAGTGCCTCCTGGCGATACCGTTGCGGCGTCAGCAACAGATGCAGATTTTCTCCAATTACCTCATCCTGGCTATAGCCGAATATGTTTTCTGCTGCCGGATTCCAGTAACTGATGCAGCCCTGGTCGTTCATCATGATAATGGCATCACCTGCCACACGGGAGATCGTGCTGAAGCGCTGCTCGCTCTCCTGCAGGGCATCGGTCAGCAGCTTGCGGTTGGTAAAATCGTGCCAGGCGGTCAGATACTGTTTTTCTCCATCAAGGGAAATGATCACTGACGAGACCGAGAGGGTCCGTACAGAACCACTTTTGGAGACAATGCTGGTTTCCAGATTGCGGTTTTCGCCGTACTTCTCCAGCAGGGCCAGCTCTTCCAGCACCTCCCGCTGGGCTGCCTGATCAGGGTAGAGCAACCGCAGGAACGACCCGGTGCAGTTGGCCTCCTCCATGCTGTAGCCGGTAATCTGTACCATCTGCTGGTTGTAGATGCTGAAGCGGCCATGCCGGTCACTCAGGGTAATGCCGTCGCCGATGGTTTCAATCACCAGCTGCAGTTTGCGCGAAATCTGCGAAAGCTCCAGCTTCTGCTCTTCCAGGGCCTCTTCCACCCTGATCCTCTGTTCTATGGCGCGGGCCTGCTGAAAGTTGCGCAGTGCCTGGGTGGAAAGCTGATGGGCAATCTGGGCCACAAAGCTGCAGATAGCCTCAAAGCGTTGCCTGCTCATCTTCGGCACCTGGGCCAGGGCTATGCGGTACTGCTCACGGTCCACGCCGATCTCATCAGCATAGTCCAGCATCGCCTCGGTGTCGGCAGTTTCATCCAGCACCTGACCCACCACCCACTTGGCAATTCGTCGATTCCCCACAAAGATACTGGTGCCGCCGTCCATCAGCCCGGCACTGTGGCAGTGCGAGATAAAGCTTTCACCCGGTTTGACCGTCCCCATCTTGATGTTTGATGCCTTGCAGCGGGCATGGCCAAGCTTGCTGGTGCGGATCAGCTCGCTGCAGAGGCGGCAGAAGTTGCTTGGGCTGGTAATCGGGGTGCCGTCAGGTGTGGTGATGATGCTGGAGACCCCCAGGCTGGCGGTCATCAGGTCCTGCAGTTTCTGAATCTCGCTGCAGTCAAACAGGTCGTTAAACTGCAGGTTGCCCCCTTCGGATTCGGGGCTGGTCAGCAGTTCCAGGCGCTGCTCCAGCTTCAGGTTCAGTTCCTGGGCCCGGGCCTCGGCCTTTTTACGGTCGCTGATGTCATCCACCACCCCCACAAAGTATCGGGGGGAACCGTCGCGGTTGTGGACCAGCGAGGCATGCAGGTTGACCCAGATAGTCTGCCGGTCCTTGCGGATATACCGTTTTTCAAGGGAATAGCCATGCTCCAGGGAGCCATCCAGCAGTTGTTGCGACAGGGCCAGATCTTCAGCAAGATCTTCCGGCTGGGTAATATCCATGAAGGTCATCTGCAGCAGTTCATCTTCCCGGTAGCCGATGATCCGGCAAAAGGCCTGGTTGACCCTTACAAAACGGCCTTCAAGGTTGCACTGCACCATGCCTGCCACAGCCTGGTTAAAGGTGGCCTTAAAGAGCGCCTCGCTCTGCTCCAGTGACAGCTCGGCCAGAATCTTGGGGGTGATGTTCTGATGACTGACCACCGCAAGCGGCTGCCCGGCATGTTCCAGCCGGGTAATGCGGCAGACAAACCAGCGTTCTTCATCGGGAGAATGGCAGTCGTACTCCAGCATGAAGCAGGGCACCCGGTTTTCCAGCACAGCCAGCAGGCCGTCATGAAACTGGGTGGCGATGCTGCAGCCCTCCTTGGCCGCAACCCTGCAGATTTCCAGATAGTTGCCTTCGGAACCGTCTGTTCCGTTGTTCTCTTGACTAAAGCGTTGCCAGGCGGCGTTGGTCAGCAGAATCTGCCCTGTCTGA
>CAXNJF010000022.1:0-11329 GCA_964202585.1 Trichlorobacter sp.
CGCATCCAGCGGTTTCATAACCGTTGTTGTGAAGTATCGGTGAATATTTTCAACAACCACAATGGCGTCATCAACCAGAATCCCGATCGAGAAGATCAGCGCAAACAGGGTTATCCGGTTCAGGGTGTAACCGATCAGATAGAAGATCAGCATGGTCAGCGCCAGGGTAACCGGGATGGCGATAGCCGCCACCGCGCCAGCCCGCCAGCCCATAAACAGGGCGATCAGAATGGTAACCGAGATGGCTGCCAGAAACATATGAAACAGAAGTTCGTTGTTCTTTTCGCGAGCACTCTCGCCGTAATTGCGGGTCACGCTTACCTGCACATCTGACGGGATAACCTTGCCCTTCAGGAACTCAACCTTCTTGACCAGGTCATCGGCCACCCAGGTGGCGTTAGCCCCTTTTCGTTTGGCAACAGATATGGTTACTGCAGGAAAATCCTGTGCGTGCTTGCCAGTAAGATTTTTTTCCTTTCCCCCCGGCCCCATACCCATAAACACATAGTCTTCCGGCTCTTTTACGGCATCTTTAATCTGGGCAACATCCTGAAGATAAACAGGTTTGCCGCCATGCACTCCCACCACAAACTGCCGTACTGCCTCCTGTCCGGTCAAAAACGAGCCGGTTTCCACCAGCGTTTCACGGTTGGCACCACTAAAAGCACCGGAAGGGAGCGCCCTGTTGCCCGCCTGCAGTGCTCCGGCCACCTGCAGTGGCGATAATCCATAGCCCGCCAGCCGGGCAGCATCAAGGATAACCCGAACCTGGCGGGTCAAGCCCCCCTTGATTTCGGCCTCAGCTACATTATCCGACTTTTTCAGCTCGTCACAGATCTCCCGTGCCACCTTGCGCAGCATGGTGTGGTCGTAGCGATCAGACCAGAGCGTCAGGGCCAAGATCGGTACATCATCAATGGATTTGGCTACCACCAGAGGTTCCGCCGCACCAGGTGGCAGCAGCGTACGGTTGCTCATGACCTTGTTGTACAGCTTGACCAGCGACTCCTCCATGTTTTCGCCAACCTTGTAGCGAACCGTGATTATCCCCATGCCCGGGCGACTCATGGAATAGAGGTATTCAACGCCGGATACTTCCCACAGCTTGCCTTCAAGCGGTTTGACCACCCGCTCCTGCACTTCCTGGGGGGTTGAACCGGGCATTGGCAGGTAGACATCCACCATCGGTACCGATATCTGCGGTTCTTCTTCACGGGGGGTCATCTTGACCGCGAAAACCCCAAGCAGCAATGAGGCAGCGACAATCAGCGGGGTCAGCTTAGAATCAATAAAAGCACGGGCGATCTTCCCGGCAATTCCCAGGTGTTGCATAGAGTATCCCCTACTTGCCAAAGCCTGCTGTTTGTATCGAATCAAGAACACCATTCCGGAAGGTCAGGATATGCACCAGCCGGTTGGGGCCTTCGTTATAGGTCCACTCATCAATATTCATCAAAATGGTGGCTCCCCTGCTACCCGAATCTGATTCCATCCGGGTGGACTTGAAGCTTGGTGGATCACATTTCATAGCCACAATGGACTGCCTGTCCCCAGTGGATACAATCTCCCCGTTCGGGCAGCGAAAGTTATCTGCACTGGCTGTAGTAGCGCTTACCAGAAACAGCGCTAATGTAAATGATGCTCTTTTTATCATTGTTTGCCTCCTGGAGCAGTTTGCAGACGCGCGCCATCCACCGCCTTTTCCAGTCCTGCTGTCACAATCCGGTCACCATCAGCCAGGCCGGACAGGATCTCTATGTTGTTCCCCTGCAGTCGCCCGGTTTTTATCAGCCGCATCCGTACGATCTCATCACTACCCACCGCCCAGACCGCTGTCAGTGCTCCTCGTTCAAACACTGCCGAGCGCGGAACCATAAACCCTTTTACCACGCTACTGAGGGCGATACTACCCCGCCCAAACATACCGCTTCTTACCCCTTTTTGAGGAATCACTACTTTGGCAGTAAAAGTCCTGCTGGCCGGGTCGCTGGTCGGGACTACCTCTGCTACCCGTGCGCTAAAGCTTGTGCCAAGGGCATCAATGGTTACCTGTACCGCTGTACCGGCACGTACTGCCCGCACCTGTGACTCGGGAACAGCCAGCTCCAGCTGGTAGCTACCTTCATCGTCGATGGTCATCAGCGGCTGGCCCGGAAAAACAGTGGCCCCCAGATCTGCCGGTTTTGCAACAATAATCCCTGATATCGGGGCAACTATTCTGGCGTAATCAGCCATGGTTCCCGCTGCCCTTGATGCTTCGCGGGTTTGACGCAGCCGGGCTTCAGCCCGCGCCACAGCCTGGTGAGCAAGATCCCGCTCGGTCTGACGGGTTTCAAACTCCTGGCGGGTTAATGCCTGCTCTTCGTAGAGTTTCTTGAACCGGCCAAAGGTTGCATCAGCCAGCTTGCGACGGGCCTCAGCTTCTTCAACACCTCGTCTGGCTTCATCGAGTGCAGCGACAGCGCCGGTCGCCTGGGCTACATTTTCCTGAGAATCAAGCTGAGCCAGCAACTGACCTTTGCGAACCCGGTCTCCTTCCCGCACATGCAGGACGCTGACGGTACCGGGAATCCGGGCTGAAACCAGCGCACTTGTGCGGGCTCTGACCGTTCCGACACTTTCCATGGTTTCAGGCAGATCTGTCAGATGAACCGGCATTACGGTTAAGCCGCTGACAACAGGTGGTGTCGCCGGCACGCTTTTGTGAGTATCTGAACAACCAGTTACCATACTGCTGCCGAGTGTAGCGCAAAGCAGGAACAGGCCCGCGTATAACCTTGACATTACTGTACCTCCTTCAAAAAGATTCCTGCTACCTGATAGAGGCGGCCAGCAGCCAGCATCAGGTTAGCCTCGCTCTCAACAAGATTGGCCCGGGCTTGATTCAGTGCGTTCTGTGCATCCAGCAGCTCTACCATGCTGGCTAAAGCGTTATCAAACCGTTTTGCCAGCAGTCGTACTGCTTCGTCTGCAGCAGCAACAGCTGCCCCTGCTACCTCACGACGCTTTTCTGCTTCTATCCGGCGTAACCAGGCCTCGTGTACCTGATAGCTTACTTCCTTGCGTGTTTGCTCCAGACGCTCCGTAGCCGCTGATCGGGTAGCATGGGCCTGACCGGTGCTGTAGTAGGTACGGAAACCGTCGAAAAGATTCCAGCGCAATGAAACACCAGCCATCCACGAATCATGATCCCGGCCAAAGGGGGTCGTTTTATCGTTCATCTGCCATGAACCAAAAGCACCTACAACAGGAAGAAAGCCGGCTTTAATCTGTAGCAGGGCGGCATCAGCCTGCTCTTTGCCCCGCTCGGCAGCATGGAGATCACGCCGTTCCTGACTGGCCATACTGATCAGGCTATGCAGCTCCTGATCCGGCTTTTTCAGCAGCACCGGTTCCCCTGTATCAATTTCATCACCTGGTTGCCCTCCCGTTGCCAGAGCCAGTTGCATCCGAACCAGGGTCAGATTGTTCGCAGCACTGATTTTTTGTTGTTCCATACCGGCCAGGTGGGTAGCTGACCGCAACTCATCAGATTTAAGCCCTAATCCTGCGGCAGTTCTCACTCCAGCCTGCCTCCTGCTTTCCCGCGCCTCCTCCAGAGCCTTTTCGGTAGCACCAAGGAAGGCGTGAGCCTTCTGTACTTCGAGATACAGCTGAAAAATGCGGAAACCGATCAGCTGTCTGGACTGCTCAGTCAGCGCTTCCTGCTGCTCTGCACCGTGCTTTGCAACTTTGTGGGCTGCCCAGGCTGATGGCGCCAGTAGTGGCTGTTCAATCATCACTGCTGTTTTGAAGTCACTGACCGCTGAAGGGTTATTCAGCTTTGCAGCATCAAAATCCTGATTGGTAAATCGCCCCTGATTCAGCTTCATCATAAAGGTGTTGACCGGCACATCAGACCTTGACCAGATTTCCTCAACGGTTACGCTTGGCAGGTAATGCAGGGATGCCACAGTTGCGCCGGCACGAGCCGCTTCAGCCTGAAAATTCGCTGCCCGCATCTGATTGTTTCTTTCAAGCCCGCGTGTTATCGCTTCTCTCAATGTCAGTCGCTGCAACTCTGCAGATGCCCCTGTAACCGAGAAAAGTATGAGTGCCATGCCACCCGTTATAATCTGCTTTACGTGCATTTGTTACGCTCCGGATATCTAATTATATATAAATCTATATATATGAAAAAATCAAATGTCAAGCAGCATATAAAAAAGCACCGGTACCGGAATTGTTCCGGGTACCGGTGCACTGTTCTCTGGTGCTGTGAGTTGTAAAACTACTTGACGATAACAAACTCTGCGCGGCGGTTTTTAGACCAGGCGGCCTCATTATTGCCCTGTACAGCAGGCTTCTCTTTGCCGTAGCTGATCGTGCTGATCCGGTCAGCACTCACGCCTAACGTGGTCAGATACTTTGCAACAGATTTGGCACGACGATCACCGAGAGCCAGGTTGTACTCGTCTGAACCGCGCTCGTCACAATGGCCCGCAATTTGAACCTTGGCATCGGCAATCTTCTTCAGCAGGGATTCAGCATTTTTGGACAGGCCATCACGGGCATCCTGACGCAGGTCAGACTTGTCAAAATCAAAGTAGACCGTCTCAAGGACAACAACCTCAGCTGCTTTTGGAGCTGCCACTTCCTGCACCGGTTGCTGGACCGGAGGTGGTTCAACCTGCTTGACCGGTGCTTGCTGAACGGTCTGCTGCGGAACAATCGGCTCATCCTTCTTTACAACCTCTTCCTTGGCGCAACCGGCTGCCATCATTGCCACTATGCCAAGTCCTGCAACCATTCCCTTAAATCCATTGTTCATTGTTGCCTCCTCGTATGCTGATGTGTGTTTAACGGCTTTTTGAGCCTGAAAACTTTATAGAAACGGATTATACATCCATTCAATCTTTTTGCAACGTTCTGACTGATATTTTTTCATTGTCCGGCAGGAGTCCAGACCGGATGCTGACTGATCCCCTTGGTACGGCTTACTTTGGTCTGGCCTGAACCGTCTGCTCGCATTACGTAAAGGGCCTCTTGACCACCACGCCGGGAACTGAAAATGATCAGGCGGCCATCGGGTGACCAGCGGGGGCGCTCATTATTTCCCTCAAAGGTCAGTTGTGTCTCACCACTACCATCTGCATTGACCACAAAAATCTGAAAACCGCCAGCACTGCGGGCAAACGCCAGCTTATCCCCTTTGGGCGACCAGGCCGGATTAACGGTGTAGCCGCCACCGTTACCAAACCTGCGAACATTACCGCCGTTTGCGTCCATGATGAACAGTTGTGGTTTCCCAAGCCGGTCAGAGACAAAGACAATCCTGCTGCCATCCGGTGACCAGGCCGGTGAAACGTTGGCCGCCCGGCTGACAGTCAGGCGATTGGGGGCGGAACCATCCCTGGCTATCGTATAGACCTCGGTATTACCGTCTTTTGAAAGCGACAGGGCGATCTTGGCACCATTAGGAGACCATGCCCCGGTGATGTTCAGACCGGTGCGACTGGATACCGGCACCTCAACGCTGCTTGAGAGTGCCCGTTTGTAGAGGTCGGGGTTTCCCCGCTTGTATGAGGTAAAGATGACCTCGCGACCATCTGGCGAAACGTCCGGCGAGAGATTGATCGAACGATTACTGGTGAGCTGCTGGGGATTGTGGCCGTCCCAATCCATCAGAAACAGTTCCTTGTTGCGAGTCTGGGTGGAAACGTACACGATCTTTGAGGTGAAAGCCCCTTTTTCACCTGTCAGGGCACGCAACACCTCGTCACTGAAGCTGTGGGCATAGCGCCGCAGGTCCTTTTCCTTGCCGAGAAACCGTTTTGAAGTCACCAGTTTTTTTGCCATGACATCATACAGCCTGAATTCAATAGTCAGTTCTGCGCCACGCAGTTCGTATTCGCCACGGATCAGCAGATCAAATCCGGCTGACAACCAGGGTACAAAATCCAACGGGGTCAGTGCCAGACCGTTTGCCAGGGGGGCCGTATCCCGCCGTTCTGCAGCAACCAGGCCGGACATGGTCAGATCAAAAACCTGTACATCAGCAGCTTCATTGGCCAGGTCAGAACGGATAACCGTTCCCATCGGCTGGGGTGGTACCACTGCCATTTTAAGCAGGCGGTTACCTGCAGCAGTCACCTCAATATAGTTGGCTGCACCACAGTCCTGCTGCACACTGACCAGCATCAGACAAACAATCAGCAGTTGGAGAAGATACTTCATTTTTGTGTCACTCCCTGGGGTTTGAAAACAAAGGCCCCTTCATACACACTCCGGTTGGGCGGCGGAACGATTGCCTGCTCGGCCAGGGTAATGGCCCTGGTCACCGAAAGCTCAAAGGCTTTGTCACCGCTGCTTTTTTCTATACGAGTTCTGATAATCCGTCCATTACCGTCAATGGTAAGACGAATCATCACATAAGGATTTGTACTTTGATAGCTGATGGTTTCACGAAAGGCATCCTTGAGGCGGGAGTGCAAATATGCAGTGTAATCGCTACCGGATTCGCTGCCGGTTCCACGGGGCATGCCAACCCTTCCCTGCGCAGCTACCTTCTTGCGCAGAGCTTCAAAGGCTGCGGCCTGGCGCTGTGCATCAACCTTACCCTCAAGCTTTGCCAAACGATCCTTAAAAGCGGCCGATTCTCCGGCAGGAACCGGCTTTTTACCGGCCACCGGCTTGGCAGGTGCAGCAGGTGCGGTCATTGCAGCAGGCGCTGGTGTCTGGGGGGCGGGAACCTCTTCATTGCCGGTCTGGGTGGGACTGCCTGAACGGGGGTCGGCCACCGGCAGATTAACCACATCAACATAATAGGTGGTTTGAACCGGGCCAAGATCCGGCATCAGATGTTGCCACCAGACCAGAAAAACAAACGCCGCCACGTGTAACGTGACGGACAGTGTAATACTGACTCCCAAACCGGCATCTTTGTGGTGAGCAGGCTGATGCATGGCCTATTTCTGGGCTGGCTCCGTGACCATCCCCAACCGTTCTATGCCAGCGCCCTTAATCTCTGCCATGGCACGTACCACTTCGCCATACGGCACACCGGAGTCAGCCTTCAAAAACACCTCTTTCTTGGTGCGGGTTGCAAACATCTCGGCCAGTTTGCTGCGCAGATCTCCACCGGGCACCTCGTCCTTGTTAATGAAAGTGCGGCCGCTCTTGTCAACCGTTACGATCACGGTATCCTCCTGCGCAGTCATTCCCTTGGTATCAGCCTTGGGCAGATTGACCTGCACCCCCTGCTGCATCATCGGAGCCGTGACCATAAAGATTACCAGCAATACCAGCATGACATCAACCAACGGGGTGACGTTGATTTGCGCCATCATACCCCGTTCATCATCATTACCGCCCATAGCCATAACGCCCCCTACTTCCCGCCGATGTTACGCTGGACGATGTTAAGAAATTCGGAAGAGAAGCTGTCCATTTCCTTTACCAGCACCCTGATCTTGTGCTGAAAATGGTTATAGGCCATGACCGCCGGAATAGCAGCCACCAGGCCGACAGCCGTTGCTATCAGAGCTTCGGCAATACCGGGGGCAACAACAGCCAGCGAGGCGGAACCGGTCCTGCCGATCCCTTCAAAGGCCACCATAATTCCCCAGACAGTACCGAACAGTCCAATAAATGGGGAGGTTGAGCCGGTGGTTGCCAGGAAGGTGGTATATTTTTCCAGCCGGTTAACCTCCAGGTTGGTGGCACGCCGCAGGGCGCGGGAGACGTTAGCGACACCACCCAGATCGGTACTGACTCCGGCATGATCAGGCTTGGCCCCCTCTGCCTCCATCAACTGTTTCAGTTCGCTGTAGCCTTCATTGAACAAGGCCACCAGAGGTGAACTGGAAAAGCGGTCAGCCTGGGCTGCAATGGTATCGAACCGCTTGGTCTTCCAGAAAAAATCCATAAAACGTCCTGACTCGCTGAACGCCTTATGAACCTGAACAAATTTGTACATGATGATGGCCCAGGAAACTACCGAAAACAGGATCAGCAGCAGCAGAACCGCTTTAACCACCAGCCCGGTGCTGGTAAAAAACATTTCCATACCCACGGAATGAGTACCTCCACAGAAGATGTAAAGACTACAGGGTAGCCCCTCAGACAAAACCCGTCAAGAAAAACCGGTTTAGTAGCAGTCAGGCCGCCGGTCTGTAAAGCAAGGAATCCGGGCCCGCCATTCATCCATGGCCAGCCAGTCAAGCGGCGCCAGAATTTCGCACGGTTCCTCTCCGGCATCGGCGGTAACTTCACCTTGCGGGTCAATCACCATGCTCATGCCAAAAAAGTCCAGCTTGCCGATCAATCCACAGGCATTGCAAGAAACAACGTACAGCTGGTTTTCAATCGCTCTGGCCCGCAGCAGTGCCCGCCAGTGTTCCTGACGAGGCCTGGGCCACTGGGCCGGAACGCAGATCACCCGCGCTCCTTCCAGCGCCAGACGTCGTGAAAGCTCGGGAAAGCGCAGGTCGTAACAGATAATTACCCCCAGCTTGCCGATGGATGTTTCGGCCAGACACCAGCTGTCCCCCGCTTTAAAAGCTTTGTCTTCACCTAGCAGTGAGAAGAGGTGCAGCTTACGGTAGCTGGCTGCAATCTGCCCGTTATCAATAACATGGATAGTGTTGAAAACTCTCCCCTCATCAGCCGGCTCCGGTTGGCTACCCACAATCACCAGCTTGTAACGTGCTGAAAGATCACACAGTTCGGCAGCAACCGCTTCGGTTCGCTGCGCTAACTCTCCCAGCGTCTTGTAGGCAAAACCGGTGGACCACATCTCAGGCAGTACGACCAGATCGGCTCCCTGATCGGCTACCCGCGCCAGTGCTTTACGGACATAGGCTACATTTGTGTCAATATCACCCTGCTGGACAGTAAACTGAATGGCAGCGGCACTGAGCATTATGACTTCTCCTGTTCTTGCTACACTTTCCTGGATGAATCCGGGATAAAATAATCTGCGGTGCTGCCACGTAAGCACGTTTGCATACATTACCGCTAATTTTAAACCTGTCAACGTCAATACGGTATGTATCCAAAAACGGCTTTTGTTCTCGCAAAGACGCAAACCTCACAAAGAAAATCAGGTTTATACCGGGCAAACAAACGGGCCCACAGCACTCTGGCTATGGACCCGTTTGGCTTGCTATACATCTGAACCCTACTTGGTGGTGTCAGTTCCCCCGCCCAATGCAGCATGGGCAGCTGCCAGCCGGGCGATTGGTACCCGGAATGGGGAACAGGAGACATAATCAAGGCCGATCTTGTGGCAGAAGATGACCGATTCAGGGTCACCACCATGCTCACCACAGATTCCCAGCTTGATGTTGGGACGGGTTGAACGGCCTTTTTCGCAGCCCATCTTAACCAGTTGCCCCACGCCGTTCTGGTCCAGTGATACGAACGGGTCTTCCGGCAGAATGTTGTTATCTACATAGAACGGCAGGAACTTGCCGGCATCGTCACGGGACAGACCAAAGGTGGTCTGGGTCAGGTCGTTGGTGCCATAGGAGAAGAACTCGGCTTCAACCGCTATCTCGTCGGCAGTCAGGGCGGCACGGGGCAGTTCGATCATGGTGCCGATCAGGTACTCTACCTTGACACCGTACTGTGCAATCACCTCGTCACAGATCTTGACCGCGTTTGCCTTCAGCACAGCCAACTCCTTTACGGTGGCGATCAGCGGGATCATGATTTCAGGTACAATGCTGAAACCTTCGTTTTTGACCAGTTCGCAGGCCGCTTCCATGATGGCCCGAACCTGCATGTCGTAAATCTCGGGGAAGGTGATCCCCAGACGGCAGCCACGGTGCCCCAGCATCGGGTTGAACTCATGCAGGAACTCAATTTTGTTCTTCAGGGTCTGAGCCGGCACCTTCATGGTAACAGCCAGCTCATCAATATCCTTGTCTTCCTGGGGCAGGAACTCATGCAGCGGCGGGTCAAGCAGGCGGATGGTGACCGGCAGCCCCTTCATTTCGCGGAAGATACCGACAAAGTCACCTTTCTGCATCGGCAGGATCTTGGCCAGAGCTTTCTCGCGACCTTCCACGTCGGCAGCCAGAATCATCTCGCGCACCGCAGCGATCCGCTCGGCTTCAAAGAACATATGCTCGGTACGGCAGAGACCGATCCCTTCAGCGCCAAACTCACGGGCAACCTTGGCGTCGTGCGGGGTATCGGCATTGGTACGGACCTTCAAGGTGCGGAACCCGTCAACCCAGATCATCAGCTTACCAAAGTCTCCAGTGAGTTGTGGCGGCACGGTCTTGACTTCACCCAGCATAACCTGGCCGGTGGAACCATCCAGGGTAATCATGTCGCCCTTTTTAACTTCAATGCCGTCCTTGGCAATGAAACTCTGGTTGGCATAGTTAACCTTGATGTCACCACAGCCTGCCACGCAACACTTGCCCATACCACGGGCAACCACCGCAGCGTGGGAGGTCATGCCACCCCGGGCGGTCAGAATCCCCTGGGCAGCATGCATACCGTGAATATCCTCAGGCGAGGTTTCGATCCGTACCAGGATGACCTTTTTACCATTCTTAGCCAGTTCCTCTGCCTCATCGGCAGTAAAGACCACCGTACCACCGGCAGCGCCGGGGGAGGCAGGCAACCCCTTGGCGATGACCTTTTTTTCTGCCTTGGGATCAAGGGAGGGGTGCAGCAGTTGATCAAGCTGGGAAGGGGCAACCCGCAGTACGGCAGTTTTCTCGTCAATCAGCCCTTCCGCTACCATGTCAACCGCAACCTTGATGGCAGCCGTTGCGGTCCGCTTGCCGTTGCGGGTCTGCAGCATGAACAGCTTGCCTTTTTCAATGGTAAATTCGATATCCTGCATATCCTTGTAATGCTTCTCAAGGATGTTGCGGATATCAGCAAGCTGGTGGTAGCACTCCGGCAGTACATCTTCCATGGAGGGCAGGTCACCCGGTTTTTTCTGGTGGTTGTTGATCGGCTGCGGAGTGCGGATGCCGGCCACGACGTCCTCACCCTGGGCGTTAACCAGATACTCACCATAGAAATAGTTGTCGCCGGTGGAGGGGTCACGGGTAAAGGCCACGCCGGTGGCACAGTCCTCGCCCATGTTGCCGTAGACCATGGATTGCACGTTAACAGCAGTACCCCAGTCAGCCGGGATGTTGTTCAGCTTGCGGTAGGTGATGGCACGCTGGTTCATCCAGGAACCGAATACCGCGCCAACTGCGCCCCAAAGCTGCTGCTTGGGATCTTCCGGGAACTCCTGCCCCAGCTCTGCCTTGATCTTGAGCTTAAACTGGGCAACCAGATCCTTCCAGTCAGCTGCGGTCAGGTCAGTATCAAGATG
>CAXNJF010000023.1:0-11084 GCA_964202585.1 Trichlorobacter sp.
GCGGTGATGATACTCTGGAAGCTGTACTCCTGCTGCAGATGTTGCCTGAACTGTCTGTTTTCATCGGCAAGCTGCCGGTATTCCAGCGCACGCTGGATGGTAATCCGCAGTTCATCGGGCGGGCAATGTTTTTCCACATAATCAAAAGCTCCCTGCTTGAGCGCCTCAACCGCAGTAGCAACGCTGGCGTGGGCGGTCAGCAGGATGAATGGCACGGTGCTGAACCGTTCCCGGATCTGGGCCAGAAACGCCAGACCGCCAACTTCGGGCATGACCAGATCAGAAAGCACCAGATCCACCTGCTGGCGTTCCATGATGGCCAGTCCTTCCGGGGCTGAGGATGCCAAAAGCGGAATGAATCCGGCGTTGCTCAGCTGCTGCTGCAGCAGAAAGCGGAAGCTGGCCTGATCATCAACAGCAAGAATGGTCGGGGGGGAGATCATGCGCGCAGCTTAACATAGACCGTCCTTAATTGGGACATATTTTTGGCAACTGTTTCAGTGCTGCCCTGCTTTGCCTGTTTCTCAATCTGTTCCGCAAGCCCTGAAGCTAAAGGATCTCTCAGGCTGCGGGCCACACCTTTGGCGGCATGGGCGGCCTCGGCCAGTGCTTTTATGTTACCGCCCGCACTGGCATCTTCCATATCGGCAATTCTGGCCCCCAGGTCATCCAGCAGCAGGTTGAAGTAGGTAGCAAGCCGTTCCTGGTCTGCGGAAAATTCGGCTACTACTTTTTCCGTCAGCAGATCCTGCGGTTGCAGGCGAAGATGGCGCTTCATCTCGGTAAACAGCAGACTGCTTGTCACCGGTTTGGATACGTAGCCGTCAAACCCCTCGCTCAGTATCAGCTCCCGCTCCTGTTTCAGCGAGCGAGCCGTGACCGCGATAACCGGCAGATGGCCTCCGCTCTGCAGTTCTTCCTGGCGGATAACCCGCATTACCTCGATACCATCCATGTCAGGCATCTGGATATCCAGCAGCAGCATCTGGAACTGTCCGGCACGCCAGAGTTGCAAAGCCTCCATACCGTTACGGGCCAGCGCAACGGTATGGCCGTAATGCTCCAGCAGCTGCAGCATGAACATCAGATTTGACTCCTGATCATCGGCAACCAGAATCTGCAGAGCTGGACCATCCCAGAGCACGGTTGCAGATTGCAGGAACTGAGCATCATGATCTGCCGACAATGGATCAATGACAAAGGGGAGGCGGAGGCGGAAGCTGCTGCCAGCCCCTTCGGTGCTGTCAACCTGCAGCGTCCCTTCCATCAATGTTGTAAGCTGATTACAGATGGAAAGCCCCAGACCGGTGCCACCGTATTTGCGGGTGGTGGATGCGTCGGCCTGCATGAATGGATCGAAAATCCGTGTTATTGCTGCCGGACTGATGCCGATGCCGGTATCGGCGACCGTGATATCCACCAAAAGACGATCTGCTGACTGCTCGATAACTGCGGTTGAGATGGTGATGCTTCCTTTTTCAGTAAACTTGATGGCATTGCTGAGCAGGTTAAGGATGATCTGCTTCAGGCGCAATTGGTCACCAATCAGCGTATGTGGCATATCAGCCGGAAGATCCACAGTGAGCTGGAGCCCCTTGTTGAAGGCGAGTGATTGCTGGGTAAGGATCACATCGTTGATACTTTCCGTCAGATTAAAGGGATGTTGGTGCAGTTCGATTTTACCAGCCTCAACCTTGGACAGATCCAGGATATCGTTGATCAGGGACAGCAGATTTTTTGTACTGGTCTCAAGGGCGCTTACAAGTTCAAGCTGCTTGTCATCCAGCCTGGAGAGCCTGAGCAGCTGCGCCATCCCCATGATGCCGTTCATCGGGGTGCGGATTTCATGACTCATATTGGCCAGAAATTCGCTTTTGGCCTGATTGGCTGCTTCAGCTGCCTCCTTGGCCTTGGCCAGTTCAAGCTCCAGCCGTTTGTCCCGGTCGATATCCTGGGTGGTACCGTACAGTGTTGTTACATTGCCCTGCGTGTCCAGCAGAACCTTGCCGATATACCGAAACCACTTGAAGTGCCCGTCAGTCAGCATGACTCTTACATCCTGTTGTCCACCGATCCTGTTTTCAATCCACTCCCGCAAACATCGCTCAACCTCCGGCAGATCATCAGGATGATACAGTTGCAGCATGTCCGAAATATGATTCGGCGCTGTTTCACGGCTCAACCCGGCCAACTCTAAAAGTTGGTCAGAATAATTGATAGCTCCGGAAAGCAGATCCAGTTCCCAATCGCCAATTCTGCCGATGGCCTGGGCATTTTTCAGCCGCTGCTCGTTTTGCTGTAACAGTTCCGCCGACAGTTTGTGCTGATTGCGTTGTCTGAGAATGCTCCAATGCTGGAACAACATAAAGATAACCATTGAGCAGAGGAACAATGCAATGGCCACTGAGCCCCACAGCCGGTTCCACCCTGGGCTGTACAGGTGGTAGTAACCGAAAAGTCCAATGATGGTGAAACAGATCAGCAGTGCGTAGAGTATGCTCTTGCGATAATCAGGCATGGTTAATCCAGGTATCAGATAGTTATCTGCAATGACGGTAATTGGGAGATCAAAAATGGCCGGGGCTCCTTACCTGATTCGATCTTGCTGTCAGTTTATCGCACTTATGGAACGTTTAAAAGGGGGAGGAGATATTTTCCCGCTGTTTGATACCGTCAGCTCCGCGACATTTCACCGGGGAGTTTGCGGAAGAAGGGGAGAAAAGAAGAGGTAAGGTAGAGATGTTACATCCGGCCCGTTAACGTTCCGCTACAGGCATCATACACCAGCCCCTGCAGCACCGTAGCCGATGAGGCGCCGGTCTTGATGCCAATATCCCCCCGGTAGATCCGTTCAAACAACGCTTCCAGCTCAGCAACCGGATATTTTTTTGCCTGGGTTACCTGCTCCCCCAGAAAGAACTGGTGAATCTTAAGCTGCTTCCCGATATCAGCAGGTAGCATTTTCTGATCCAGCAGCTCCCTGATCCGCCAGATACGCCGAAAATGACTGGCCAACGCCCCCAGAATCATGATCGCTTCATCACCGTTCTGCAGCATGGACTGCAGGGTCGCCAACGCCTTGGGCAGGTTCTTCTCCCCCATGAAACGGGCCAGCTCAAAGGCGGTAAAACTCTTGCTCTGGCTGACAATCGCCTTAACGTCCTCAACACCGATAACCGGTTTACTGCCAACGTACAGGGTTGCCTTTTCAATCTGGGAAACCAGCTCTTGCAGGTTATTACCCACCATGAAAGCCAGCATCTCTGCACCGGCGCCGTCAATCTTTTTGCCCTGAATCTGAGCCTCATTGGCAATGAACGGTCCCAGTTTGTTGTCGTACAGTTTTTTAAATTCCAGCGTGCCTGACTGTTTCTTCAACTCCAGGAAAAATTTACGGCGCAGGTCAGGCTTGGCAGCCAGAAACAACAGGCAGGTTTCAGGGCAAGGATTGGCCAGATAGGGCAGCAGCCCTTCCTGGGTTGCTGCAGGCAGTTTATCAGCCTGCCTGACCACCACCACCCTCCGCTCGCTGAACATCGGTAGGGTCTGGGAGGTATCAAGGATTTCGGTTCCCTTGCAGTCGGCTCCGTAATAGATGTTCAGGTTAAAGTCTTTCATGGTCGGGTCAACCGCCTGCTCCATCACCCGACGACCGGCCCGCTCCACCAGAAACGGCTCTTCACCGTAGAAAAAATAGACCGGCTGAAAACTGCCGGTCTTGATCTGCTTTTCAAGTTCCTGTTCGGTCATCAGGCAGCCTGCTCCTGTAGTTCGGCAACTTCAACCCGGTTGCGCCCCGCGTTCTTGGCAGCATAGAGGGCATTGTCAACCCGCTGGATAAACGCATCAATGCTTTTACCTGCTGCAAACTCTCCCACACCAAAACTCATGGTCAAACGGATACTCTGCTGCTCCCAGGTAATCGCCTTCTCCCGCACTGCTGCGGCAAGTTTTTCTGCCACCACCACCGCCTGCTCAAGGGATGTTTCAGGCAAGAGGATCATAAACTCTTCACCGCCCCAACGGGCGCAGACATCCTCGGTACGCAGATTATCCCGCAATTGAGCTGCTATCTGGCGCAGCACCCGATCACCCGCCAGATGTCCGTAGGTGTCGTTCACCAGCTTGAAGTGATCGATGTCACCCAGGATCAGAGAAAAGGTTTTTTGATGGCGCTCTGACCGTTTCTGCTCTACTTCGAGTTGATTCAGCATCTCCAACCGGTTGGCAAGCCCGGTCAGAACATCGGTCCGGACCATCAACTCAAGCCGCAGGTTCAGATCCTGTAGCTGAAACTGGTAGGAATCACTGATGCTCACAATTTTGTTAAAACGTCGCAGCAGCTTGCTGTAACGGGTAATAACCTTTTCAAGTTCCGGCGTAAGCGGATCACCAGTGTCGGAGACCCGTTGCAGCAGCTCCTTCATCTCCCGCAGCGGCTCATCATCAGGCGCCGGGGTTTTCTGGCGAACCACCTGCGGTTCTTGTGGTGAAGCAGCAGTATGGACCCGCTCTCCCAGACGGCTATAGGTTGTCTTGATGCAGTCGGGGCAGATGCCGTGGCTGAACATGATGTCCACATGGCTGCTGAAATAGGTTTCCAGCCGCTGCCAGTAATCATCATCAGCCCGCACTTTATGACAATACATGCAGATCGGCAGCGCCACCTCGCTCAAACGACGCAACTTGATTGACGACTGTTCCAGTTTCAGGGACAGCTCTTTCAGTTCCTGCTGATACGAGTCGCTGATGTTAAGGGTTTTATACAGCTGATGATGAAGTTTTTTAAAACTCTCGGCCAGCACATAGTATTCCGCTAGCAGGGCTGTTCTGTCCTGGGGGGGCTCGGACAGGACCTGTTCAGTCCGCTCCAGCGCCTGACTCACCGGTACCGCAGCATCCGGCAATTTCGCCTCATTCCGGCTCATTTGTTCAGTGCCTTGATTTCAAAAGGAAAGGTAACCTCTTCACAAAATTCTTCGGCAAGCTCAAGGGAACGCGGATTTTCTGGGTCATGGCGCCAGATAACCACAACCTTGAAACCGCGACCGGCAGCCTCTTCCAGAATATCCAGCAGATCCAGCATACATTTGGTACTGCTGCTGTTCATATAGGTAATCGTTATATCAAGGGTCAGGTTCCCGTTGCTCTGGACGTACTGCTTCATCCAGGCAAGTACCGGGCCGTAAAAGGCAAACGAGTTCTCCGGGTAGGATTCTCCGGTAATCAGCATGGTCTGCGTTGTTGCGTCAAAACTGATCAGCGGTGTTGATGATGTCTGAGGTATGTCAAGCTGTTCCATGGGTATCTCCACGACTATACAAAGGCCGTCAGGCTAAAAAATATTGATGTTTCATCGATGGTGCGCACTGAGCAGCTCATGGGGGCTGAAGAGCGACGGGCGATCTCAAGCAGGCCAAGCCCGGCACCCAGTGCATCAGACGGAGTATCCCGGCGCATCTGCTCCTTATAGGCACGTTTCAGGTCTGCAGATGCCATGGCATTGATCTCCTGAATTCTGGCACACAACGGGCCAGCATCATCTTTCAGGATCATGTTGCCGGAGGAAACAGCATACCCCGCTTCCCCCCAGCGGGCAATGGTGATAATTGACGCTGAAGTCTCCCCCTGGCCAAGTCCGCGCACAAGCAGATAGTTACGGACATTTTGGGCCAGTTCAATATAGACGGCAAAAACATTCTGCACTGCAGCTCCGGCGATGTTTTCAGCGGACAGGTGATTCCGCAGAGCGGTTCCGATCTCTTCAATAATACTGTGGGAAAAGGGTCCGTTAAAGCACATCATCATGCCGGATGCATCAAACTGTTCTCTCAGGCTGTACAGATCCATGACAACTCCTTTCAGATTACAGACGGAAACCGAGCAGCGTAATATCGTCGCGCTGTTTCCTTGCGCCGCGCCAGCCATCGAGCTGCTGTTCAAACGCCTCTTTCTGATCTTGCAGCGACAGTTTCCCAAAGGTTTCCAGCATCTCCCGGAAACGGGCCGTACCGAAACCGTAACCTTTGGGCCCGCCCCCTTCATCCAGGAAGCCGTCCGTGGTCAGGTAACAAACGGTTTCATTGTTCAACTTCAGACAATGCACCTGATAAGCAAACCCCAGATCGCTGCCGCTATAGCCGACCCGCTGCCGGTCCCCCTTGATCTCACGCACCTGCCCCCCCTCAAAAAGGTGGAGCGAAATTCCAGCGCCGGCAAAAGACAGGGTTCGCTGTGCAGGATCAATACAGCAGAGGCCTATATCAAGCCCTGCATCCACCAGGCTGTCCCCATCCTGACGTAACCGGAGGGTTTCCTGCAGCAGCCGGTTTGTTTCCTGCAGAATGCGGCAGGGGTCATCAGCACAATGGGTGTCAATAATATGGTTCAACACCGCATTAACGGTCATGGTCATGAAGGCGCCGGGCACGCCGTGGCCGGTGCAATCCAGCACCGCAACCAGCAGACAGCCGTCCGGTGACTCCCGCAACCAGTACAGATCCCCCCCCACAATATCACAGGGGCTATACAGCACAGACCAATCGGAGAAGAGACGTTCAAAACGACGAGGATCAGGCAGAATGGAGGCCTGAATAACACGGGCATACAACAGACTTTCCATGATCCTGGCCTGGGACGCTTCAAGCTGCTGATTGGCGCTGGTCAGCTCTGCTGTCCGCTGTTGCACCCGCTCTTCCAGGTGGGCGGTATGGTCCCGTACCGTGGCTGCCATGGTATTGAAACTACCGGTCAGCATGCCGATTTCATCATGTCGCCGCACCGGCAGTGAGACCCCGTAGTTGCCTTGCGCCACCTCTTTTGAAGCGTTGGTCAGCAACTGCAGCGGTTGCAGGACCAGCCGGTTCATCAGAAATCCGATCACCGTGATAACCGCAAGAAGCGACAGCACACTGGCCAGAATGATCGGCAAAAAAACACCTGGTCGCATGGCATGGGAGACATCAACCAGAGCGATAGTATACCAGCCGATCTCATGCATGAACGTGGCTGCCGCAAAAGCATGACGTCCATGCATTTTTAGCGGGAAGGCAGTAACCTTGTGGCGTTCGTTTGACAGATTCTCAAAGGTCTGCTTCAGGCGTTGTGCATCTGCCGGATTGTCAAGCAGGCTGTAGATGGTGGTCTTTTTTTCCGGATTCTGCTCCAGAGCGTTCTGTTCCACCAGGGCCCGATCCTGATGAGCCTGGATAATCCCCTGGCGATCAACCAGAATCGCTGAGATACCCGGCTCATTGGAATGCACGATTCCATTTAAAAATTCGGTCAGATCGATACCGGTGCCACCGATGCCGATCTTTTGCCCCTGGTCATCACGGATAACGACGTTAATCCAGACCTTGGTCTGGCGGATCAAGGCATCGTAATTCAGGTTCAGCTCAAAGCTGTCCACCCGTTTCATGGCCTTGAAAAACCATGAATCAAGGGGGTTTTCCGGATGCAACACCGATACCTTGGGCTGCTCAGGCAGCACGGTCCGGTCTGCATTAAAATAGCTGGAGTCTGCAGACCGGGCAATAAAGTAGCTTTGGTCGCGGAAAAACCGGCGGTAGCTTTCCAGTTGCTGCAAAGCGGCTTTCTTTACAACGGGGTCATCACCGGGAGCTACCCATTTTCTGACCACCGCGTCATCGGCCAGCTTAAGGGAAAGTACCAGTTCACGGTCAATAATCGAGAGGATCTTGTTCTTGTCATGCAGCGCCTGCCTGGTGGCAACACGCTGGGCAAATTCATTGATGATATTGGTTGACACCCCTGAAAAAAAGAACAGCACAGCAGCAGCAGCAATCAGAAAGACCACTGAAATGATCAGCATGAATTTAGCTCTGAGGGTCAGTCGCCGCATGTTTCACGCAACTTTCAACAACATCAGTAGCTCTGCTCCATCTGCCAGATCAGCTGCTGGGCCAGTTTACGGCTGGCAGCGGACAGGGCTGCATCCTCACTGCTGCGCTGCAGCTCAATCGTGCCTGATACCGGATAATCCTGCCAGGCCGTGAGAGTACCCTTCCAGAGCGGTTTGGCAGTTTTGGCTTCTCCACGCTTGCGCACGGTAATATCAGCAGTGATGGTCAACCGGTATTCCATGGCCGTATCAATGGCTGAATAGCTGACCACAACGTTGCCGTAGCCGGTCAAGGCCCCTTCCAGCACCAGATCACCCTGCTCCGGCGCAGCAGCGGGCATGATGTTGCGCTGCTCGGCAAACTGCTCAAAGATAGCCCGCTTGAGCGCAACCGAGGCATTGGCATAGACCGTTGCATTTTTAAAGAACGGCACCCAGACCGTCTGTCCGGCAGCCAGTCGGGTTCCACTGTCTGCAGTAAAACGATAGCCGCAGCCTGCCAGCAGCAAGGACAGCGCCAGCAGAAAAGCCCCCAGCCGATAGTTAATCGCTCTAGCTGACAACGATGTTCACCAGCTTTCCGGGCACGCAGATCACCTTACGTACCTGCATGCCATCAGTAAATACCTTGATTTTGTCATCTGTCAGGGCCAACTGTTTCACGGACTCTTCATCAATCCCTGCCGGTACGGAAAGTTTTGAACGCAGCTTGCCGTTTACCTGCACCACAATCAGCAGCTCCTCATCCACCACGGCAGCAGCATCCCAGACTGGCCACAGGGTAGCTGAAAGTGGTGCCGCATGACCGATCTGTTGCCACAGCTCTTCAGCAAGGTGCGGCACAAACGGGGCCAGCATAATCACCACCAGTTCCAGTGCCTCTTTCATGACTGCAGCTGCCTGGGGAGTCGAGAGCCGCGCCCCCTGCAGACTGTTCATCAGCTCCATCACCGCAGCGATGGCGGTATTGAAATGGAACCGTTCATCAATATCTTCGGTCACTTTTTTGAGGGTTTTATGCACCGCCCGGCGCAAGGTTCTTTCTTCATCGGTCAGGGTAGCACTGTCAGGGACAGGTGCATTGCGTACCGTTTCAAGATGCTCATGCACCAGTTTCCAGACCCGGTTCAGGAAGCGGTAGCAGCCCTCAACCCCCTGCTTGTTCCAGTCCAGATCCTTTTCCGGTGGGGCCGCAAACAGGGAAAACAAGCGGGCGGTGTCTGCACCATAGCGCTTGATCAGAGCATCGGGGTCAACCACGTTCCCCTTGGACTTGCTCATCTTTGCGCCATCCTTGATCACCATCCCCTGGGTCAGCAGGTTGGTAAACGGCTCATCCACATCCACATAGCCAAGATCACGCATTACCTTGGTAAAGAAGCGGGCATACAGCAGGTGCAGCACCGCGTGTTCAATGCCGCCGATATACTGGTCTACCGACATCCAGTACTGGGCACGGGCCTTGTCCAGCATCCCGCCTTCATAATCAGGGCAGCAGTAGCGCAGAAAATACCAGGAAGACTCCACAAAGGTATCCATGGTATCGGTTTCACGACGGGCCGGCTTGCCACAGAGCGGGCAATCCACTTTGATAAAGCTTTGAAGGGTGGCCAGGGGCGAGCCCCCTTCACCGGTAAACTGCACATCATGAGGCAGTACTACCGGCAGATCCTTGTCCGGCACCGGCACGGCGCCACAGCAGTCGCAGTAGATGATCGGTATCGGCGTGCCCCAGTAGCGCTGACGGGAGACCCCCCAATCCCTCAGGCGAAAGTTGACGGTCTGCTTCCCCTTGCCTTGCTGCTCAAGCCAGTTTGCAATTGCCTCTTTGGCAGCATCACTTTTTTGGCCGTCAAACTGGCCGGAGTTGGCCATGATGCCAGCCTCGGTGTAGGCAGCGGTCATGCTGGCCGGATCAAGCTGCTCTGCTTCCGGCTGAATTACCACCACCAGCGGCAGATCATATTTTTTGGCAAATTCAAAATCGCGCTGGTCATGGGTCGGCACCGCCATAACCGCACCGGTTCCGTATTCAACCAGCACAAAGTTGGCCAGGTAAATCGGCATCTTGCTACCGGTGGCCGGGTTGATGCAGTAAGAACCGGTAAAAACCCCTTCTTTTTCCAGATCATCGGCGGTCCGGGTAATCCGGTCGGTCTTCTTGACCTTGTCAATGAACGCTTCGACCTCTGCACGACGTTCCGGGGCCGTCAGCTCCAGTGCCAGAGGATGCTCCGGAGCCAGGGACATGAAGGTGGCGCCAAACAAGGTGTCAGGGCGGGTGGTAAAGACCCGGATCTCCCCTGCCCTGCCCTCCAGCGAAAAATCAATCTCACAGCCGATACTCTTGCCGATCCAGTTGCGCTGCATGGTCAGCACCCGCTCCGGCCAGCCTGGCAGCTTGTTGGTAAAATCAAGCAGTTCTTCTGCATAATCAGTAATCTTGAAGAACCACTGTTCCAGCTCTTTCTGAATCACCTCGTTGTCACAACGCCAGCAGCCACCATCCTCAACCTGCTCGTTGGCAAGCACGGTTTCACAGGAAGGACACCAGTTGACAAAGGATTGCTTCTTGTAGGCCAGCCCCTTCTTGTACATTTCCAAAAACAGTTTCTGCTCCCAGCGGTAGTAGGAAACATCACAGGTGGCCAGTTCCCGGTCCCAGTCGTAGGACAGCCCCATCTGCTTCAGCTGGTCCCGCATATAGGCCATGTTTTCATAGGTCCAGGCAGCAGGGTGGCAGTTGTTTTTGATGGCAGCGTTCTCGGCAGGCATACCAAAGGCATCCCAGCCCATCGGGTGCAGCACGTTAAAGCCCCGCATCCGCTTGAAACGGCCCACCACGTCACCAATCGAGTAATTACGGACGTGGCCCATATGGATCCGGCCAGAGGGATAGGGGAACATCTCCAGCAGGTAATATTTTTGCCTGGCAGGATCTTCGGTTACCTTGAAGGTCTTCTGATCCTCCCACTGTTTTTGCCATTTGGCTTCAATTTCTGATGGACTGTATTTTTTGTCTGCTGACATCTGATGCTCCTCTTTCTATGATTTTCATCGAATGATCGTTAATCCTGAAAACGGCATTTACTCACGCAACGCCGCTACGAACGCAAAGAAAATCAAAACCTTATTTAAAATGTGGCTTCACCTTTCGGGTGATTGGTCTAATCTTCATAAGTCTTTGTTTTTAAACGTTGTGTCGTTGCGCCGTTGCGTG
>CAXNJF010000024.1:0-11071 GCA_964202585.1 Trichlorobacter sp.
ATGGAACGGGCCAAGAAGTTCTACTGTGGCGTCGGTCCCCAGGCAGACGCGTACCTTGTCAAACTGCGCGCAACCCGCCAGGCCTTGCTGGAAGAACTTGATCGCAGCAGGGCGAAAGTTGCGCTCAACGAGACAACCCATTCCGTCCAATGAGACTCGTCCGCTAGACCAGCAGGGCCAAGTTTCGATCCCTGATAAAATACCGTACCACCCTCCTCATGCAACGCCTGAAAGGGCTATTCAACCCGTTCTTACCCCCTTTTCACTTGCTCTGCCAAGCGCTGCTCTGGTATAGTCCGTCGATCCAAGCTTACTCAAGTCCTGTGTTTGAAAGGAACCATCCACCGTGGTAGGAAACGCCTCCGGTACAAGCTGCTCCGGCCTGAAGCTACGCACCAGAATGTTTCTGCTGTCGATGGTCTCATTTGCTGCCATCCTGATTGTCATAGTGCTGGGGGCTCTGCTTTTGAACGAAGTCAGAATTAACGGCAGCAACTACAAGACAATCCGTAACAGCAAGGATGCACTTGAAAAAATCGCCCTGCTCAAGTCCGATATCTACCAGCTGAATGGCGAGGTGCTGGCTTTCATGGCAGAACGGGATCGGGCAGGTGCTGCTGCACTGTTTTCAAAAATCAAGGATCATACCGATGATATTGATTTTAAATATGATGATGTACAGGGACTGATCGAATCCCAGCAGAAGCGTGAAGCGATTATCAAAGCTGAAGCGATCTGGAACGATTACAAAAAAACGCTGCTTGAGGATATTATCCCTGCCGTACAGCGCGGTGATCTTCAAAATGCAACAAAGCTCCTGAACGGCATTCAGGAACAACGCTTCAACTCCTTCAGCTCCACCATCGCCCTGATGGTAGACAACCTGCGCCGTGATGTTTACAAGACCGAAAAAGAGGTTTCAGCCATCACGCAAAAAAAGATGATCGTCACGGCCGTGATCACCTTCATTCTGGTAACCTTGATCACAATTCTTTCCACCTATATTACTGAATCGGTCACCCGGCCGATCAAGCAATGTGTTGATTTTGCAAAAAAAGTGGCTGGTGGTTCTCTGGAAGACCGCCTGAGTATCAAAGCCTGCGGAGAGGTTGGTGATCTGGCTGCCGCAATGAATACCATGGCCGAAAACCTGCATAATATTGTCTCCCGCCTGAGCGCTTCCACCACTGAACTGACCGCAATCGACCGCAATATTGAAACCGCCACCCGCCAGGTTGTCGGTGCGACCCATCTTCAGGAAGAGGCGGTCAGCGAAACCTCCCGCACTGTTCTTCTGATCAACAGCTCCGTACTGAAAATTTCCGAAGGAGTTGACAAGCTTTCCTGTTCAGCGACAGAAACATCTTCATCCATTCTGCAAATGGCCGCCAGCATTGAAGAAGTGGCACTCAATACCGATAAACTGGGGGAATCGGTTGACGAGGTCAGTTCCTCCATCATTCAGATGGCAACCTCTATCAAGGGGATCGGCAACAACATTACCAGCCTGCTGGATGCATCCACAACAACAGCATCATCAGTAGCCGAAATGGATGCCACCATCCGTCAGGTTGAAAAAAATGCCATGGATACCGCTGTTATTTCAGAAACCGTTAAAACTGATGCAGCCAACGGCCTCACCTCGGTTCAGGAGACCATCGCCGGCATGCAGGAAATCCGCCGTGCCTCACAGATCACTGCAGAGGTGGTGGAACACCTTTCCCTGCGCGCCCATGACATCGGTG
Source organism: Trichlorobacter sp. (assembly GCA_964202585.1). Taxonomy (GTDB): domain Bacteria; phylum Desulfobacterota; class Desulfuromonadia; order Geobacterales; family Pseudopelobacteraceae; genus Trichlorobacter. Next base: position 1,746 of record CAXNJF010000024.1, read on the forward strand.
CGATCCTGTCCGTTATTGACGAGGTTGCCGAACAGACCAACCTGCTGGCCCTGAATGCAGCCATTATTGCCGCCCAGGCTGGCGAGCATGGCAAAGGGTTTGCGGTGGTTGCCGACGAAATCAAGGAGCTTGCCGAGCGGACATCCTCCTCAACCCGCGAAATTGCCCAGGTTATCAAAGGAGTTCAGGAAGAAACCGGGCGGGCTGTAGCAGCCATCAATCAGGCAGAATTGGCGATCTGTGCCGGAGAAGAACTTTCCGATCGTTCTGGACAGGTCCTGGAAAAAATCGTATCCGGAGTCCGGCAGGCAGGACTCCAGATTGATGCCATTGCCCGTGCAACTGTTGAACAGGCCAAGGGAAGCCAAAGTATCCGGGTTGCCATGGAACAGGTTGAAGAGATGGTGGAACAGATGGCAAACTCTGCACGGGAGCACAGCCGGGGTAGTGACCTGATCACTGTTGCTGTGGAACGGATGCGGGAAATGACCGGACAGGTGCGCGGATCCACCAGAGAGCAGAGTAAAACCAGCTCACTGATCGCCAAAGCAACCGAGGATATTACGGTTATGATCGATCGTATCCGTGATGCCTGCGGAGATCAGACCGAACACAGCAACTCCATCGGCCGGATGGTTGAACGTATCCGCCAGTCATCGGCCAGTACGTCTCAGGCTGCACAGGTCATGAACAGTGCTGTTACCGGACTTTCGCGGCAGATTGATCAACTGGAAAACGAGATGTCAGGATTCAAGATATGAAAAACCGCATCCAGCAACGTTTCAATACTCTTCAACAACAAGGCGGCAAGGCGCTGGTCACCTTTATCACTGCCGGAGATCCGGATCTTGCAACCACAGCTGCCATGCTGCCACTGCTTGCGGAAGCCGGCGCTGATATCATTGAGCTGGGCATACCGTTTTCCGATCCGATGGCGGACGGCCCCACCATCCAGCGGGCCTCTGAACGGGCTCTTGCCGGAGGTGTAACCCTTGAAGAGATACTGGAGCTGGTCAAAAACACCAGAAAACTCATTTCTGTACCGGTTGTACTGATGGGCTACAGCAACCCGATCTACGCTTACGGTTGGCAACGTTTTGCCACGGATTCCGTTGCGGCAGGGGTTGATGGCCTGCTGCTGGTTGATCTGCCGCCGGAAGAGGCCGATGAGCTGTTGCCTGCGGCCAAAGCAGCCGGGCTGGAGATCATCTTCCTGCTGACCCCGACCTCGGATGACATGCGGATCAAACGGGTGAGCCGTTGCGGCAGCGGTTTTCTGTACTACGTTACCGTGACCGGAGTCACCGGAACCCGCACATCGGTGTCAACCAGCCTTGAGAATGAACTGGAACGGATACGCGCAACAATCAAGCTGCCGGTGGTGGCCGGGTTCGGCATTTCCACCCCGGAACAGGCTGCCCAGGTTGCCTCTGCTGCCGATGGTGTGGTAGTTGGCAGTGCCATTGTCAAGCTGTTTGAACAGCACCAGGGCAAGCAGTTACAGGAGGAAGTTGCCGGACTGGTTGCCTCACTGAAACGTGCCATATCGCCGTAAGAATTTCTTCCTGAGAGGATACATCCATGAGCTGGTTCAAGCGCAACAAAACAGGGATAGAAAAGAGCAGTACCAAGCATGTCAAGGTACCGGAAGGGCTCTGGACAAAATGCCCTGGCTGCAGTGAATCGTTGCTGACCAAAGAGATTGAAGACAACCTGCAGGTCTGCCCCAAGTGCGGCCACCATTACCGGATTGTTCCCCGTAAACGGCTTCAGGCACTGCTGGATAACGGTACGTGGCAGGAATTTGATGCCGAGTTGACCTCAATCGATTTTCTGGAGTTCAAGGACACCAAAAGCTATCAGGAGCGGATTAACACAACGCTTGCCAAGGGCGGCTCCCGCGATGCGGTCATTTGCGTCGAAGGGACCATCGAAGGTGTTGCCACACAGGTAGCCATCTTTGATTTTGCTTTCATGGGGGGCAGCATGGGCAGTGTTGTAGGTGAGAAGATTACCCGTTCAATCGAGCGTGGTATTGAGAAAAAACAACCGGTCATGGTGATTTCCGCCTCTGGCGGCGCCCGGATGCAGGAATCAATTCTCTCCCTGATGCAGATGGCCAAAACCTCGGCGGCACTGGCTAAACTCAAAGGCGCCGGCCTGCCGTTCATCTCGATCCTGACCGACCCCACCACCGGCGGCGTCACCGCCAGCTTTGCCATGCTGGGGGATCTGAATATCGCCGAGCCAAAGGCCTTGATCGGTTTTGCCGGACCACGGGTTATCGAACAAACCATCCGCCAGAAGCTCCCGGCCGGGTTCCAGCGCTCAGAGTATCTGCTTGATCACGGCATGGTTGACATGATTGTCTCCCGGCTTGAAATGCGAAAAACCCTTGGTCAGGTTCTGACCATACTGACCAGACAGTAGGCGTGGCCGGCTCAAAGCGGCTGGCAGAACTGTTCGGCCGGCGGCGCTTTTCTATCAAACCGGGGATTGAGCGGATAGCAGCGCTTCTGGAACGGCACGGACATCCGGAGCGTTCCTTTGCCGCCATCCATGTTGCCGGTACCAACGGCAAAGGCTCCACCGCCGCTTTCCTGGCAGCCATGCTCACCCGGGCAGGCTATTGTACCGGCCTGTTTACCTCTCCCCATCTTGTCAGTTATACAGAACGATTCCAGATCAACGGAATCGCAATCTCACGGGAGCGGCTGGATGATCTGATCGCAGACCTGCTTGACAGCGCAGCCCCTGAAGAGACCTTCTTTGAGCTGACCACAGCCCTGGCCTGCCGCTGGTTTGCAGAAAACAGGGTACAGATTGCCGTACTTGAAGCCGGTATGGGGGGACGGAGCGATGCAACCGCTGCCGTGCCGGGAATCGCAACCATCATCACCCCGGTTTCCCTGGATCATTGTCAATGGCTGGGTAACAGCCTGCAGGCCATAGCCACAGAGAAAATTGCCATAGCAGAACCGGGCAGCACGGTAATCTCTGCGGCTCAGGAACCAGGTGTACGGGAAACCATCGAAAACTACTGCCGGGAACACGGTAACCGGCTGGTTCTGGCTGACCGGGACTTCAGCATGGTGCGCACAGCGTCCAACAGCCTGGCCTTCCAGAGTGCAGCCGGCCCCCTTGATGAACTCACCCCTGGCCTGAGTGGCAGGTACCAGACCGGCAACGCTGCCGTTGCCCTTGCTGCTGTTGAAGAGCTGGCTTCATTGGGATTTCCTGTTGGTGAACAGGCACTGCGGAGCGGTCTTGCTGCAGCGCGCTGGCCGGGCAGAATGGAGCTGGTTCGGCTTGCTGACGGAACCGAACTGTTGCTGGATGGAGCCCACAATCCGGCCGGAGCCCGGGCGCTGGCGGAAGCCTTGGACGAATATACTGATCGTGGCATGATCCTGCTGCTGGGCATGATGGAAGACAAGGACCAGCAGGGGATCTTACAGATACTGCTGCAGCAGGTTCGGCAGGCTATTACCGTTACTCTGGCACAGGAACGGGCTGTTTCTGATTCAGAACTTGCCGCTGCCTGCAGCAGACGTGGCTCCCCTGCCCTGCCGGGCGGTTCAGTAGCGGAAGGTCTGGCAATAGCCAGAAGAACCGCAAAATCCGGGGAACTGATCGTTTGTGCCGGATCACTTTTTCTGGTTGGCGAACTGAAGGCATTGCTGTCCGACATCCCCTGTGAGGCGGTACGGGGATGAATAATCAGGGTCACGTTGCAAGGGTCAAGGGGCAAGTGAGAACCATCCAAATGAAAATACTACATACCTGCATACTTATTCTACTTGTCTGGATGCCAACACTGTCACCGGCTGCCGAACAGGCTGGCGCACCGGGAATGACCATTCGTGCTGACGTCATGAGCCATGATGCAGTCAGCGACCTGATCAAGGCCGACGGCAAGATTGAGATGGTCTGGCAGGACATGACCATGACCGCTGATGCAGCAACCTTTAACCGCACCACCCAGACCCTGACCGCCAGAGGCAATGTGTACCTGGTCAAAGGGGGCGACATCCTCTGGGGCGATCATCTGGTGATGGATACAGAAACAGGCCGGGCCGAGATGGAGAATGGCCGGATTTTCATGACCCAGGGTAACTTCCGTGCTGATGGCAAACAGATCGCCAGAACCGGAGCTGATGACTATGCCCTGCGTAACGGTGGCCTGACCACCTGTGATGCCGCTGTCCCCAGCTGGAAGTTTGGTGCCAAAGAGCTGGATGTAACGCTTGAGGAATATGCCACCGGCAGTAATGTCATCTTCTATGTCAAGGATATCCCGGTCTTCTATTTTCCCTACATCATGCTGCCGGTCAAGCGGGAGCGTCAGTCCGGCCTGCTCTTTCCCAAGCTCGGCAGCTCAACCAAACGGGGACAATTTATCGATATCCCCTTTTACTGGGCCATATCCCCTTCGCAGGAAGCCACCATCAATCTTGATATCCAGACAAAACGGGGGGTCGGCATCGGCCTGGATTACCGCTACCTGAGGAGCCGCACCAGCGAGGGTACACTGGGGGGCTACCTGATCTACGACAATAACGAGAAAAAGGAACGGGGGCTACTGGTTCAGTTCCATAAAGAACAGTTCTCGGACAGCTTCTCTTTGATCACCAGCATCAATCTGACCAGTGACCGGACTTTCCTGACCGATTATGGCGAGAAAAGTGGCGAATACAACCGTCAGTACTATGATTCACGGGCTGTGTTAACCAAGTCCTGGGACAACTGGCTTGCCAGCGCCCAGGCGATCTACACCCAGGATTTTTATACCGGCAGCAACACCACAACCCTGCAGCGTGCTCCGGAACTTTCATTGTATGCTGTCCGCGAACAGGTCCCCTTTATCCCCAGCCTCTACTTTGATATGAATCTGATGGCAACCAACTACTACCGTGAAAAAGGGATGGAAGGGCAACGAGCCGTTATTGAGCCTCGCCTGACCAGTATCCATTCACTGTTTGACGGACGGATGAACTTCTCCTTGTTTGGCGCCGCCCAACTGCGCGGCTACAACACCAGCAAGGTTGAGCCCGGCATCAAGGATGATCAGGCCATACTCATACCCAAGGCAGGGGCGCAGATCAGCAGCTCCTTCAGCCGCCTCTATGACGTATCGCTGTTTGACTACCAGCGCCTGAGACATGAGCTGGTGCCTTCGCTCTCCTTCCTGTACGTGGGGGATGTCAATCAGGATACGATCCCGGTTTTCGATCAGCTGGACCATCTGGATGCCCAGGAAACACTCTCCTTCTCCCTTGCCAGCCATCTGGGAGGACGAGTGGCAAAAGAAGGGGCAGCCGAGTATCGCAACCTGATGACCCTGCGCCTGCTGCAGTCCTACAGTTTTAGTGGCACCCGTCCCGATCTGCTGACCCTGGTGAATGACAAGCGGCCCTGGAGCAATCTGGTGCTGGAAAGCGAAACCTGGGTACACAACAATGTCCGTTTACTGGTTGACGCCCGCTACAACCACTATGACCAGCGCATTGCCAGCGCGGCCACCGGTGCCGAGTACACCGACCATCGCGGCAATACGGCACGTATCAGTTACCGCAATGTGCAACAACAAGTGGATTATCTGGAAGCCGGGGCAACCATCGCCCTGACCAAACCGGTCTACCTGACCTACACAACACGCTACTCCTTTGACAGCCATGATTTCCTGGAATCCTACTACACCGTTGAGTACCGTCACCAGTGCTGGAGCGTGATCGCCGGTTACCGTGACCGGATCAATGACAAGACCTGGACCGTTAACTTCAATCTGGCCGGACTGTTCAGCATCGGCACCGGCCCTGCAAGCGGAACCGGTCGCTAGGGCATGAAACGACACCTGCCAAAACTGGTCTATGCCGACGCCCAGGGCCAGATCTACGACCACCCCTCTCTGACCATGGCCGGTATGAGCGGCCCTGAGGCGGTGCTGCCGGAAACTGTTGAATTGATCCCGCTGCCGGAAGGGAGCCGTCTGTTCACCATTCCTGACACGCCGCCGGTTGCCTGGGATCCGCGTAAAAAGTCATTCATCACGGTTGAGAAGGCCCAGGGAATCAGAGGACAGATTCAGGCAGTTTCGGCCTTCATGGCACCAGGCTACGCCCGCACCCTGCTGCCAGCCTGCGACTATCGCAAGAAAAAGGTGCATCTGCCACTCTGGTCTTACACTGCGGTGGGCTGGGATGAGCAGCAAGACTGTTTTGTGGTGGCGGCAACGCAGGTGGATAGCAACCAGAACTGGAACCCGGAAAATTTTGACGACCGGCTGCTTGATCCCCTTGTCAGGCAACGGTTGCAAGAGCTGCCGGACAACCGCTTGCTGGAGCAGCTGGCCCGCTGTGCCATCGACTACCACTGCTTTGCAGCCAAAAACCTCTTCTTTAAACGCTGGGAAGCGCCGCTGCCTACCTCGCCTGTCTGCAACTCGGCCTGCCTGGGCTGCATCTCGCTGCAGGCCTCGGAATGCTGCCCATCCAACCATGACCGGATCAGCTTTGTCCCCACTCCGGAGGAGATTGTGGAACTGGCTCTGCCACACCTGCAACAGGCAGAGCAGGCGATTGTCTCCTACGGCCAGGGCTGTGAAGGAGATCCGATCATGCAGGCTCCAACCATCGCAGAGGCCACCCGTCGGCTCAAGGCCGCCACCTCACGGGGCACCATCAACTTCAACTCCAACGGTTCCCTGCCGGAGAGAATTCAGGAGCTGTGCGATGCCGGTATGGACTCTTTCCGGTTCTCGCTCAATTCGGTACTGGAAGAACGCTACAATGCCTACTATCGTCCCAAAGGATACCGCTTTGAAGCGGTGAAACAATCGCTCAAGATCGCCAAGTCCGCCGGTCGCTTTAGCATGATCAACTACCTGATCTCCCCCGGTGTCAGTGATGCCCCTGAAGAGGTAGCAGCACTCAAACGTTTTGTGGCAGACACCAGCGTTGATATGATCCAGCTGCGCAACCTCTCCATCGATCCAGACGTTTACAATCAGGCTATGAAAGTCACTGGACGGGGTATCGGCATGTACCGTCTCTTGACCGAGCTGAAACAGGAGTTTCCCAGGCTCCAGTTTGGCTATTACAACCGCACCAGAGAAAACTTCTTCCCATCCGGCTTTGAAACCGGCTGGCCAATCAGGAGGCAACCATGAACACCCGCATCGCACGCATGGCAGCAGGATTGACCACAGTACTTACCCTTGCAGCCGGTCCTCTGATTGCTGCAGAGCCTGTATCGATTCAGGTGGCAATGCCGTCTCTTGTCTGCGGCAAAGGAGTCCTGGAACCGAATGAGTGCGTACTCAGCGGCACCATTCGCGCCCGTGGCCCCGAAACGATGAACGGCCCCCTGCGCTATTACTGTGATATCAAGTACACCTACGTTGCAGCAGGCAGCGAGAATCAGGCGATCCGTTTCAACGGGCGGGTTCTGCATCATGGTGAGCTGACACTTGAAAAAGGAAGGGCACAACGGGAACTGGCGGAACAGCTGACTTTAAAGCTCTCCAGTCATGCCCGTCAGATAGAAGTTGCGGAGATTGGCTGCGAACGGGAGTAGGGGCGACCGGCCGGTCGCCTCTACCGCAGGCTTTTCAGGTATCCGATCAATGCTTGCATTTCTGCGGGACTAAGGGTGACAAAGGAAGGCATGGTTGTGCCGGGTACGGATTTTTTGGGGTAGGAAACCTTGGTCTGCAGCTGGGCTTCCGACATACGTGTTGCCACAGTGGTAAGATCAGGACCGATCGCGCCGCCCCGCCCGTGGACGATGTGACACATGGTGCACTTGCGGTTAAACAACTTTTCCCCAAACGTATCCGCCCAGACCATGCCGGGCATAAGAACCGGCAGCGTCAACAGTAGCAACAGGCATGATTTCATGAACAGTTTCCCCTTCTGCACCACCATTTCATCTACGTTTTGCGATACTACCGCGCCGTGCAGGTTGTTGCAACCGCTTAATCCACAGCCCTGATGTTTTCCCGCCTCTATCTGCATATTCCCTGGTGCCTGGCAAAGTGCCATTATTGCGCCTTCAACTCCCGCCCGCTGGAACCGGATCGCCTCAATCAGACCTGCAGCCTGTTGATCCGGGAGATGGAGCTTACTGCAAAGGCCTATCCCGGCAACCAGCCGCTCAGATCGCTCTATCTGGGAGGCGGCACCCCTTCCCTCTTGTCACCGGATCAAGTCAGCAGCCTGATCACCCGATCACGAGAACTGTTTGGTCATGACAGCGGTATCGAGATAACTCTTGAGGCGAACCCCGGCACGGTCAGCAGCAGCTCACTGACAGGCTATCGCCAAAGCGGTGTTACCCGCCTTTCATTGGGAGTACAGTCCTTTAACGACCGGATGCTGACCAGCCTGGGCAGGGTACACACGGTAGCGGAGAGCCGCACGGCCCTGCAATGGGCCAGGGAGGCCGGATTCAACAGCATCGGCCTTGATCTGATCTGCGGCCTGCCCAATCAATCTGATACAGACTGGCAGCACGACCTGACTGAAGCAGTCACATTGCAACCGGATCACCTCTCCATCTACGGGCTGACCATTGAAGAAGGAACCGTTTTTGCTGACCGCTATCCAGTTGATTCGAAAGAAGTAGCTGATGATGACCAGGCCGCTGCCATGATGGAAGAGGCTGACCGCCTGTTGAGCAGGTGCGGCTATGAACATTACGAAATCGCCAATTTTGCCCGCCCCGGTTACCGTTCTCAACACAACTGCGGCTACTGGCAGCGGGACGGCTATCTGGGGATTGGCCCTGGGGCACACTCGTTTCTACGTCGTGGATGGGGAGTCCGTTGGGGTAATAACGCTGATTATGCTATCTGGCAGACCGGGATTCAGGCCGGAACCCTGGCCCCGATTGATCAGCAGGAGTTGACCCGCGATGATGCCCTGTCAGAAGCGATCTTCCTTGGCCTGCGGATGGCTGACGGCATCCTGCTTGATTCTTTTGCAGAGCAGTTTGGCGAGCGGCTGGAGCACCGCTTTGCAGACGAGATCCGGCAACTTCAGCAGGCCGGGCTGCTGATCTGCACACCTGACCGGATCAGCCTCACCGGTCGCGGCATGTTGCTGTCCAATCAGGTTTTTGTAAGGTTTATTTGAAATGTCAAAGCTCACGACCTGCCTGTTTATGCTGCTTCTCTGCATTCCATCGCTGTCAGCTGCTGCTGACAGTTTCAATCATATCTGGGGAGGGTTCAGCACTTCATTACTGCTACGCAGCCCGGAACAGCGGCATAACACCGCAACTGCAGCCGGTGAGCTTGACCGGCTGATCATCCCGCCCGGCGAAAC
>CAXNJF010000025.1:0-10933 GCA_964202585.1 Trichlorobacter sp.
TCGAGAGGCCAGCGACAGTTCCGACCAGTGATGAGGTGAAAATGATAAACGGCACGGCCTTTAATCCAAGAACCCCCCCCAGCATGGCCAGCAGCTTGGCATCTCCGCCCCCCATCCCTTCCCGGCCGGTCAGCCAGAGATAACCGTAAAAGACCAGGGCCAGACTGCCCCAGCCAACAATAATACCTGCCAGAGAGGATAACCAGCCCGGCTCCGGCAGAAAAAACGATGCCAGAAACCCCAAACCGATGCCGGGCAGCGATATCTCATCAGGAATGATCTGGTGGTCAAAGTCAATAAAGGTAACAACAAGTAATGAGGCTGTCAGGGCAGCATAGACAAAAAAAGAGACGGTAAGGCCAAAGCGTAGAAATAACAGCAGAAAGAGGCAGGCGGTCAGCAGTTCAACCAATGGATAACGGATTGAGAAACCAGCACCACACTGGCGGCAATGGCCCCGCAACAACAACCAGCTGATGACCGGAATATTATCAAACCAGCGCACCTCTGTTCCGCAGGACATACAGCGGGAACCGGGACTGACAATCGATTGTTCAAGCGGGAGCCGGTAGATGCAGACATTTAAAAACGAGCCTATTGCAGCCCCGCACAGAAAAACAAAGACCGCCATTTGTGCAAGCGGCAGCACAATCACTCCTCACCAAATCCGTCAATAATCAGGGCGCCGATGGTCTGCATCGCCTCTTCTTCATCAGCCCCTTCAACCGTAAGGCGGATTCTGGTTCCCTTTGAAGCTGCAAGCATCATGATACCCATGATACTTTTGCCGTTTACCTCAACCGACTCACGAGCCAGCTTGACCTCTGACAGAAATTTGCTGGCAGTCTTGACAAAGAGGGCTGAGGCACGGGCATGTAACCCCAGTTTATTTACAATTTCAAATTCTTTTTGTTGCATGTAATCACCCGTTCTATTTCAGAAATTCACCAGCAACAATCACACTTTCACGACCACAGCGCTGCAGTGACGCACAGAGTTCTTCAAGTGACATCCGCTCCCGGCGCGAAAAATATTCAACCATCATCGGCAGGTTGACACCGGTTACCACTTCAACCTTGCCTTCTTTGAGAAATGACATTGCAGCGTTGGAGGGGGTACCGCCAAACATATCAGTCATGATAATGGCACCATCGCTGCCAACCCGTTCCAGCGCTTCACCAATCCGGGCCACCAGACCGTCTGCAGGATCGTCGGCATGCAGTTCGACCGCTTCACTGTAATCAGTGGTGCCGGTGATCATGCTTACTGCTGCGATGAGTGAGGTTGCAAGTCCGGCATGGGTTACAACAACGAGTCCTGTCATGGTCTACAATCCCTTCTCAATATCCCGGTGGCTGATACGGACCTTGAGTCCCTGGGACTCAAGCCTGGCTAGTGAAGCCTGAGCAATGGCAACTGAACGGTGTCGGCCACCGGTACAGCCGATGGCAATGGTCAGATAACTTTTCCCTTCCCGGCAATAGGCGGGAATCAGGAAGTTCAACAGGTTAAAAAAATGATCCAGAAACCCCCTGGTCTCCGGCTGTTCAAGCACGAACTCCCGTACCTGCGGTTCAAGTCCGCTATGGGGACGCAAGGCAGGGATGAAGTGAGGATTCGGCAAAAAACGGACATCCATCACCAGGTTGGCATCCAGTGGAACCCCATAGCGAAAACCGAAGGAGACCACCTCAATCGTAAAATGGCTGCTGCCCTGCTCTCCACGAACAGCTCGTATCACCTGTTCTTTTAACTGATGGACGTTGAACTCGGAGGTATCAATAATCAGTGTGGCATTCTGACGCAAGGCAGCCAGACGTTCCCGTTCGATCCTGATCCCTTCCGGCACGGTGCAGTGTTCATCTGCCGGGTGACGGCGGCGGGTCTCGGCAAAACGCCTGATCAGCACTTCATCAGAAGCGTCAAAGAACAGCACCTCCAGTTCATGCCCGCTACTGCGCAGATCACGAAATGATTCTACGATACCGGTGGAGAGGTCTCGCCCCCTGATATCAGTGACCAGCACAACCCCTTTAAAGCTTTCACCGGACTTCTCGATCAGTTCAACAAACTGCCGAAAAAGACGGACCGGCAGGTTGTCGATACAGTAGAACCCCTCGTCTTCCAGAGCCCGTACAGCCGTTGACTTGCCTGAACCTGACATGCCGGTGATAACCACAATCCGCATCAGCTTACTCCACCTCGTCCCCAAGATGCCTGACTTCCATCCGATCCAGCAGACGCTGCTGAAAATCCTTTGCCGAGTGATACCCCATCCCTTTCAGCAGGAAGTTGCGGGCCGCCACTTCAATAATCGCCCCAAGGTTGCGCCCCGGCCTGACCGGTATGATCAGGTGCGGCAGTTCAACCCCAAGGATAGTGGTGGTTTTATCATCAATACCCAGACGGTCGTACTCATGATCCGGATTCCATTCAACCAGTTCAAGCACCAGATCAATGATCTTTTTCTCACGGATTGATGAAACACCATACAGATCCTTGATATTGATAATACCCAGCCCCCGGATCTCCATCAGATGCTGTATCTGCTGCTCTGATTGCCCCACCAGGCTGGCCGGCATCTTTTTCCTGATAAAAACCATGTCATCAGCAACCAGACGATGGCCTCTGATGACGAGATCAAGAGCACACTCGCTCTTGCCGATACCACTTTTTCCGGTCAGCAGCAGGCCGACCCCAAGCACATCAACCAGTACGCCATGCAGATGGGTGGAAGGCAGCAGCTGTTCTTCAAGAAATTTGGTGATCAGGGAGATAAACGTTGATGACTGGTGAGGTGAAACCAGTACCGGAATGCCAAGTTCTTCGGTAAGAGCAAGAAAAATGGCGGGTGGCGTTAATCCTTTGGTAACGATAAAACAGGAAATGGGAAAGGTGCAGAGTGCCTGGGAATTTTCACGGAGGCGGTGATCATCAAGTTGATACAGGTAGGATATTTCCGTATTCCCCAGCACCTGAATCCGTGTCGGATGAAGGTGTTGCGTATAGCCGGTCAGTGCCAGACCGGGTTTTTGAATCCTGGACGAACTGACACGGTGATCAAGGCCAGCAGCTCCTGCAATCAGCCGCAAGTCAAGACCATACTCCGTTTCATTGAGCAGGTCCTGTATTGAAAGGGTAATACTGTCCACGGTCAGCGATGATGGCCGGGGAAGGCGCCAAAACGCCTTCCCCGGTGCACCTTAGCCCCGTTGGGGCTCAATCAGGCCAAAGTTGCCGTCTTTACGACGGTACAACACATTGATTTCACCGGAAACGGCATCAGTAAAGACCAGAAAATCCTTGTGCAGGAGATCCATCTGCATGACAGCCTCTTCAACTGCCATCGGCTTGGCTGTCTCGGTCTTGGTGGTGATGATCACCGGCTCAGGGTTGGTCTCAAGGCTCTCGGCATGGAACACCTTTTTGGACATTGCACGGCCATTGTCTTCAGAGCCGGGTTTGTGATCCTTCAGCTTTTCCTTGTAGCGCTTCAGCTGACGCTCGATCTTGTCCAGTACGGCATCAACCGCTGCATACATGTCGTTGGTAGCTTCAGAGGCCTTGGTGGTAATCCCGCGACCGGAGATGACGATTTCAACAATATGACGGATCTTTTCAACGGTAAAGTAGACATGGGCCGCAATCGGCTCGTCAATGTACTTGGCAACCCGCCCAAGCTTCTCCTCGGCGTAGCTTTTCAGCGCCTCGCTCTGCTCCATATGCCGAAAGGTTGTCGATACTTGCATGGTTAGTTCCTCCTCCTGTGTAGTTCCTGCAGGTAATTATATCAGAAATGTCGCCGTCGTTCAGACGACGATCCGATACGCATCATTTCACGGTATTTTGTTACCGTGCGACGGGCAATATTTACGGTGGCATCAGAAAGCATCTCGGCTATCTTCTGATCCGAGAACGGCTTTGCCGGGTCTTCCTTGTCAACAATATCCTTAATCTGATTCTTCACACTTTCTGATGAAACCGACTCACCATCAGAGGTGGAAAGACCGCTGTTAAAGAAATATTTCAGTTCAAACAGCCCCTGGGGGGTCTGCATGTACTTGTTTGTGGTAACCCGGCTGATGGTGGATTCATGCATACCGATATCTTCGGCAACATCACGCAACACCAGCGGGTGCAACCCCTCAACTCCACGCTCCAGAAAATCGCGCTGAAACTTGATAATGCTCTTGGCAACCCTGAAGATAGTCCGTTGACGTTGCTGGATACTTTTGATCAGCCATTGGGCAGCCCGCATCTTGTCCCCAACATATTCTTCAGCCTTCGGGTCCATACTGCCGCCGGCCTTGGCGTCCAGGTAGAAGGGAGAAAGCCGCAGATTCGGCAAGCCTTCCTCGTTCAACATGACCACATAGTCATCCCCCACCTTGTGGACAAATATGTCCGGTGAGATGTACTGCACGTCATCACTGCTGTACAGACGCCCTGGCTTGGGGTCAAACCCGGCTATCACCCTGATGGCGGTCAGCACCTGCTCCAGCTCAACCTTCAGGCTGCGGACAATCTGCTTGTAGTTATGATTCTCCAGATCAGGCAGATGGCGCAGCAGAATTGATTCCACCACACTACCGGCCATACCCAGACTGCGGGCCTGAATCAGCAGGCATTCCTGCAGGTTCCTGGCGCCAACGCCGCTGGGGTCAAACTCCTGAATCCTCTGCAGCATGGTTTCAGCCAGAAGATCAGTGGATTCACAGACCATCGCTATATCGGCAAAGGTGGAACAAAAATAACCGTCATCATCAATATTGCCGATGATCTCTTCACCGACCCGCATCTCTTCATCAGTATGTTTGCCCATTTGCAACTGCCAGTGCAGATGGTCAAACAGAGTGCCCTTGCGGGTCAGCAGATTTTCAAAGGAAAGCTTGTCATCCTCGTCACCGGACTGTTCACCGGAGGTGTAGTTATACCCGTCAAGATAACTGTCCCAATCCCGCAGGGTCTCTTCACCAGCCTGAACCTCCTGATACGCCTCACCGGCAGACATGGCGTCATCAGGGACTTCAGCTTCAACGACCTCCAGAAGCGTTTCCCCCTCGCGCACCTCATCAACCTCAGGCAGCTCCTCAAGGATCGGATTTTCTTCAAGTTCCTGGCGAACCACATCCTGCAGCTCAACCCTGGTCATCTGAAGCAGCTTGATGGCCTGCTGCAACTGGGGGGTCATCACCAGTTGCTGCGTCATCTTCAATTGTTGGCGCATCTCCATCGCCATAGCTGCCCCTGATCCTAGAGTTTAAAACCTTCGCCCAGATAAATTTCCCGGGCTTTTTTACTCTCGGCGATCTGCTCCGGAGTACCGTATTCCAGCACTTCTCCTGCGTTGACAATATAGGCTGCGTCACAGACCCCCAAGGTCTCACGCACATTATGGTCAGAGATCAGGACACCAATGTTGCGCCCTTTCAAGCCGATAATCAACTGCTGGATATCAGCCACTGCAATCGGATCAATTCCGGCAAAGGGCTCATCCAGCAAAATAAATGCCGGCCGAGTAATCAGGGCACGGGCGATCTCTACCCGTCTGCGCTCGCCACCGGAAAGTGCATAGCCCCTGGTCTCTGCCACATGAGCAATACCAAACTCTTCCAATAACTCCTGAGCCCTGTGCTGTTGCAACTCTCTGTCACCTTCAACCGTCTCAAGTATCGCCAGCAGATTATTACGCACGGTAAGCTTTCGAAATACCGAGGCTTCCTGAGGCAGATAGCTGATTCCACGACGTGCCCGCTGATGCATCGGCTGTTCGGTAATATCGGCGCCATCCAGCCAGACAGTGCCCCCATCAGGCCTGGTCAGTCCCACCACCATGTAAAAAGTAGTGGTCTTTCCGGCACCATTGGGGCCAAGCAGGCCGATCACCTGACCGGAATCAAGCGACAAATTAACCCCCCGCACAACCTGACGGTGCCCGTAGGTCTTGCAAAGTCCTTGAGCGCTAAGATTTCTGCTATGGCTGCTTTTTTGCGTCATTCTTTTTGGGGCCGCTGCCCGGCTTGGGATGAATCACCGCCTCTACCCTTGCATTTTCTCCGCCGGTGACAACGCTACGGTCTTCATCCAGATAGTACACAATCACCTTGCCGGTGACCGAATCCTTGTCCTGGGTCACCTTGGGATTGATTGAGAGGGTCATTTTTCCCAGTTTGTTTTCATACAGGGCATGACCACCGGTACCGACCCGGTTGGTCTGGAGAATCCGTACCGACCCTATCGCTTCAATTTTGTCAACCTGCTCTTCATGTTCACCATAATAGATGATCAGTTTATCCGAGTAGATGGTGACATCTTCCTGGCGGGCCACCACCCGACCGGTAAAGATAGCTGTTTTGCCCTTGTTGTCAGCCTTCAGCTCATCTGCCTTGACGGTAATCGGCTTTGAGGAGCGATCCCGCTTGACCAAAGAGCCGGATGCAGGTTGGGGTTCTGCCTGGGCAGGCAACCATCCAAACAGACAGACAGCAGATAAAAGCACCAGTATTCGATTAACGTTTCTTCTTCCCATGATACCCCTCGATAACAGCCTCAACCGGTCCCCGAAAACGGACCTTTTCATCATTGAGCGACATTTCCATCCCCCTGGCTGTCAGGGTAAGGCGCCCATCCCGTACCTTCACCGGTTGTTCGGCCAGGATCAAACCTGGAGCGGTACGATATTCAAGCTGCTCAGTATCAAACGTCATCCCTTTTTTAGTAACGATATGAACTTTTTTTTGCATTTTAATCAGATGTTGCTGCTCATGATACCAGCCGGTTTGAGAGGTAACCACCATCCCGCCAGCCTTGCTGTCATATATCTGAGCCTTAACCCCTGTCAGTATGGCTGCTCCGGCTTTCTTGTCATAATCAGCACGATCAGCAGTCAAATCCCAAAGCTTGTCATTTCCCCTCATTTCGGAAAAGTCAAGCTTGGCAAGCGACATATCTATTTCAGGGGAGAGAGGTCTGGCGGATTCAGGCGGGATTGAACGGAACTGCCTGACCATGACAGCCGCCGCCAGTGCAACAGATAAAGCCACGATGGCCACTGCCAGAATTTGCCTGATTCTTCGTGTGTTCGGCATATTCATGGCGGTCACTATAGCATCAGGTCAAGCGGCTGTCCAGCGGATAACCGCCCATCAGCCGACTGTTGGCACAGAGATTGTATGATCACAACTCATACCGGTCGGCAACCAGTTCCTGCCATACGCCACGCCCCTTCAGTAAAAGGTCGCACAACTCCCGAACCGCTCCCCAGCCCCCTTTGGCCCGGGCAACATAGTCGGCAATCTTCAGCACCTCCGGCAAGGCGTCAGCTGGGGCTGCAGAAAAACCGACCCGCCGCATGACCGGCACATCTATGACATCATCCCCCATATAGGAAATCTGGTGGTCTGCCAACCCGGTACGCTGCTTGATCTCATCGTAGCTTTCCAGCTTGCGCAGGGCTCCCTGGTAAAGAATCTCGATCCCCAGTTCCTTTGCCCGCAGGTCAACCACCGGCGAGATGCGACCGGTAATGATCCCTACCTGGATGCCGGCCCGCTGCACCAGTTTGATGCCATGGCCGTCCTTGACGTTGAAAAATTTGGTCTCGGTGCCGTTGGCGTCCCAGATGATCCGGCCATCGGTCATGACGCCATCCACATCAAGCAGCAGCAGTTCGATATGTTTCAGCTTTTCGTTCATGCCAGACCTGCTTTCAGCAGATCATGCAGGTGAACGATACCGCACGGGATCTGATCATGGTCATCTTCAAAGACAAACAGGGTGGTAATCGCATGACGCTCCATCCGTTGCAGGGCAGCGGCGGCCAGTTCCCGGCGAATGATCCGTTTGGGGCTGCGGTGCATCAGGCTGCCTGCGGTCATCTGCAGGATATCCTCTCCACGCTCCAGACAACGCCGCAGATCACCATCGGTAATCACCCCGGCAAGTCCCCCCTGCTGATCGGTGACGCCGGTAACCCCTAACCCCTTGGAGGTAATCACAAAGAGGGCTTCTTTCATCAGGGTTTGCTCCTTAACCAGCGGGACGGCTTCACCGCTATGCATCAGGTCTTCTACCCGCAACAGCAACCGTTTGCCCAGAGAACCGCCGGGGTGGAAAAGGGCAAAATCTTCAGCCTTAAAGCCACGCTCCACCAGCAGGGCCACGGCAAGGGCATCTCCCATGGCAAGAGTTGCTGTGGTTGAGGATGTCGGTGCCAAACCAAGCGGGCAGGCTTCTTCGGCTACCGATACATCCAGAAAGACATCGCTGGAACGGGCCAGGTTTGAAACAGAATTGCCGCTCATGGCGATCAGGCTGGCCCCTAAACGCTTGATCACCGGCAGAATTCGCAGCAGCTCTTCGGTCTCACCGCTATTGGATATACCGATCACCACATCACCGGTCATGATCATGCCCAGGTCTCCATGGATCCCTTCGGCCGGATGCAGGAAAAAGGCAGGGGTGCCGGTGGAGGCCATGGTGGAGGCGATCTTCTGGCCGATCAGGCCGGATTTACCCATGCCGCTGACCACCACTCTGCCATTACTGGCAAGAATCATCTGTACCGCCTGTTCAAAAGAACCATCCAGCCGCTCTGCCAGGGCAGCAACCGCCTCGGCTTCGGCCTTGATCACCTTGCGTGCTTCATCCAGAACACTCATCGCACCACCGCATCAAGGGCCTGCAACCGCTTCAGCAGGGCTGGCAAATCGGAGAGAGGGATCGAGTTGGGACCGTCACAGAGCGCGCAGGCAGGGTCTTCATGCACCTCCATAAAGATACCGTCAATACCGGTGGCTACAGCTGCCCGTGACAGGGTCTCCACAAATTCGCGCTGTCCACCGGAAGACTCCCCCTGCCCTCCCGGCAGCTGCACACTATGGGTGGCATCAAACACTACCGGATAGCCGTAGGAACGCATCACCGGAAATGAGCGCATATCCACCACCAGGTTATTATAGCCAAATGAGGCGCCCCGCTCGGTCAGGATGATATTCTCATTGCCCGATTCAACCAGCTTGCCGACCACATTACGCATATCCCAGGGGGCAAGGAACTGCCCTTTTTTTACATTCACCACCTTGCCGGTCTTGGCAGCAGCGATCAACAGATCGGTCTGGCGGCAGAGAAAAGCCGGGATCTGCAGCACATCCAGCACCTGGGCAGCAGGGACAACCTGCTCAATCGAATGAATATCCGAAAGCACCGGAATCCCCAGACTTTCCTTAACCTTGGCCAGGATCTTCAAGCCTGCGTCCATGCCCGGCCCCCGAAAGGCTTTGATGGAGGTGCGGTTAGCCTTGTCGTAGGAAGACTTGAAGATCAGCGGCATGCCCAAACCGTTACAGATCGTCATCAGTCGCTCCGCATGGCGCAGTGTCGCATCTTCGCTCTCGATCACACAAGGACCGGCGATCAGCACCAGCGGACGTCCGCCCCCCATCTTGACAGACCCGATATTCAGTTCTTTGGTCATAGCATCCTCTTTCGATAAAAAGGCCTCGCAGGTAGTGAGCGAGGCTGGCATTTATTACCACGTTCGCACCTCCTTTGACAAGCGGGCAAAATTCGGTCATAGTTCGCTCCATGGAACGAGCTATCACCCCGGAAAAACGCGACGACGACCTGCAGTTTGACGCAACCCTGCGCCCCCGCACCCTCAAGGATTACATTGGTCAGGAAAAGATCAAGAACAACATGCAGCTTTTTATTGATGCTGCCAAGGGGCGCGAAGAGGCCCTTGACCATGTCCTGCTCTATGGTCCGCCGGGACTGGGCAAGACCACCCTGGCCAACATCATCGCCTGCGAAATGGGGGTCAACATCAAATCCACCTCCGGCCCGGTGATCGAGCGACCCGGTGATCTGGCCGCCATTCTGACCAACCTTGAACCCCGTGATGTCCTGTTTATCGATGAGATCCACCGTCTCTCCCATGTGGTGGAAGAGATCCTCTATCCGGCCATGGAAGATTTTCAGCTGGATATCATCATCGGCCAGGGGCCATCCGCCCGCAGCATCAAACTTGATCTGCCCCGTTTTACCCTGGTGGGGGCCACTACCAGGGCAGGACTGCTGTCATCACCGCTACGGGACCGTTTCGGCGTGATCTCACGGCTTGAATTCTACACCCATGATGAGCTGGCCTTTATCATTACCCGTTCTGCCCGGATTCTGGGCATGGCGATTGACAAGAAGGGGGCGCTTGAGCTGGCCCGTCGCAGTCGCGGCACTCCCCGGATTGCCAACCGGCTGCTGCGCCGGGTGCGGGACTACGCCCAGGTGCGGGCCGACGGCGCCATCACCCTTACGGTGGTGCAGGAAACCCTGCATCTGCTGGAGATTGACGAGATGGGCTTTGATCAGATGGACCGGATGATTCTGCTGACGATTATTGACAAGTTTGGCGGCGGACCGGTGGGGCTGGATACCATCAGCGCAGCCATCAGCGAAGAGAGCGACACCATCGAGGATGTGTACGAGCCGTTCCTGATTCAGAACGGCTTCCTGAACCGCACCCCACGGGGACGGGTGGCCACACCGGCTGCCTACCGCCACTTTGGCAGGATTACCCCCGAGCTGCCCCAGGGATCACTGTTCTGATGCAACAACAGGCCCTTGACCTGCCGGTTGTGTCCCGTTACGGCTTTGAAAACTTTATCTCATGCGCCGGTAACAGTACTGCCCTTGAATTCAGCAAGCGGCTGACCGATCCGGCTGAACCGGAAAAGCTGCTCTACCTCTATGGCCCGGCAGGATCGGGCAAGACCCACCTGCTGCACGCCATCGGACGGCAGATGGCCGGAGAGCGCTACCAGGTACTGTCCTGCCGTAATCTGGCAAATCCGATCACCTCCAGCAACCATCTGCTGCTGGTGGATGACCTTGACCAGCTGCCGGATCAACCGGATTTGCGCAATGGCCTTTGGGAGGC
>CAXNJF010000026.1:0-10832 GCA_964202585.1 Trichlorobacter sp.
CGACCGCATCGGTGTCAGGGTTCTTATGTCCGATGACAATCAGTTTGTCGGCTGCACATGACAGCGTTGTGCATGCAAGCAAGCATGAGGTGATGATAATGATGACACGGGAACGTGTTATAATGGTGCTACAGTCTGATTGACTCATGCTTTTGATGTTCATTGTTTTGTACCTTTGCCCAATTTATGCGTACCTGAAAGGACGCCATTCCACCTCTGGTTTGTGTACGGGCTCACACAGATTTGCAGCATACATGCCAAACACTATTTGCATAACTATCAGCATATTATACCACTACATACTGCCAACGCATGTCCGCAACCGCCAACTCTGTTGGCTGTTCATCCGTATCCAGCAGCAACCGGCAGAGCGATACAACTTCCACTTTCCCTGCAGAAAGTACAGGCGTCATGAACCACTAAGAGCGGGCAGGCCACAGTGATGAGAAAGAAATACAGCGCTGCGGCCTCTCAGAATCGATCTGAGAGGCCCAACAGCTTCTTCGTAAACGTTCTCGTTTTAACCGTAACGCCTGATGAATCCACTAATGCTGCTGTGGTGGTATCGCCGTTGACCGTCCAGACGGTGTAATGATTATTGCTGACTGTTTCGCTGTCTGTTTTTCCGACAACAGAGCCGCTGTCGCCGTTCATCCACTGCACAACACCATTCACGACAACTGAATCATCTGAGAAGTGACGGTGTCCGCAGACGTAGGCATCAATGTTATATTTGGCAAGAACCGCCCAGAACTTGTCTCGCTGCTTGGGGTCAATGTTATTCAGATCACCGACATCGCTATCAGCCTTCGCCCAGTCTCCGCCTGTACCAACGAAGGCGTTGGAGTGACCAAAAACGAAGATGAATTCTGCGCCATTGTTCCTGGCCTTCTGCAGGTCGGCATCAAGCCATGCAATCTGGGCGTCGCTCACGTAGTACATGGCATAGGGAGGCTTTATTACCAAAGGGTCGAAGTGATTGGTGGCAATGGAAACAAAGTGTACCTTGCCGTAGTCCCATGAAAAGACAAATCCTTCGTAACCTTTCAGCGGTCCAGGCTGCTTAAATTCCTCGTTAAAGAGCGCAACCGGATCAAAGCCTGGTAGATCGCTATTATGGGTAAAGGGAGACATCTCGTGGTTGCCCGGAGAAATATAATAGGGGGTGATGGATGCCAGAGGCTGGATCGCTTTCTTGAAGGAGGTATAGAGTTTTTTAAAGGTATCCCTGTCAGGGTTCTTGCCGTAAAAGAGGTCACCGGCATTTACGGCGAATGCCGGATTCCGTGTGGCGGCATCTTTGATGATGTTAAGAAACGTTTGCGGTAATCCTTGTATATCATCCTTGTCGGATAGCCCGCGGTTATCCGCCATGGATACGAAAACGAAATTCGTCGCATCAGTCGACGAAGTCTTGAACGAGCCTGGCGTTAGATGGCCCTCAACCTGATATTCATATACAGTACCGGGCTTCAGGTTGGTGATGGTGACGCTGTGGCGCGTGGTTTCCGCGCTCGATGAAACTTTGCCAGTAAAAACGCTTTCACCTTTAACTCTGTAGTTGACAGCCCCCTGTGTCATCACCGACGTATCCCAGCTGACGATTGCCTCGCTCGTGGTGACCATGCCGACCCGCGGACCACTTTCAAAGATGGTCGGCTGGCTTCCAAAAATGGTTGGCTGGCTTCCATCATTACTGCAGCCCGCCATTGAGAATGCGAGGATAAGAAAGCATAGGGCTACCGGGTGAAATATTCTTCTGCTGCTCATAACTACCTCCTGTTATTGAGTAAACAGCTTCATTCTACAGCATAGTTATCTCCCCCCGACACTCTCGTTCATCTCAAGAAACAGCAAAACAATTCTGCTGAATTCGGTGGGAACTTCATACATCAAGTGGTGTGTTCCATTTTTAAACTGAACCAGCCAGGCCCCGGGAATTGCGGCAGCAATCGTCTTTGAGCTTTCCGCGCCAACCGTGGTATCCGCTGTTCCCACAACCAGCATCACCTGATTGGCAATTGCAGACAGCTTCTCCAGTGGTGTCTTCCAATGGGTTGTGGCTTCAACCTGGCGCACCACCGTTGGCGGGACATTGGTTGCATGACCCTGCAAGGCCTTGGCTACCTTGCTGCCATCAGTTGAGGTGGCATGGATAACAGCCTTGTTAAATCGCTGCGGATACTCCAGCAAGAGCTTCTGGGTAATGGTGCTGCCCATTGAATAGCCAAAAACATCTGTCTTTTTAACCTTCAGGGCGTCAAGCAGGCTGATGACATCATCCGCAAACAGGTGATAGGTGAACGTTGTGTCATTGGTTGTACTGTAACCCATCCCCCGGTTGTCCAGCATGATCAGTTGATATTTTTTTGACAGCGCTGCTATGACCCCTGGCTGCCAATTTTCCATTGTTCCACCAAGCCCCATAATCATGACCAGTGGTTCTCCTGATCCGATCAGTTTGTAACCTATGTCTATACCATTGCCGTGAACCTGATAGATGGCAGTGCCTTGTTTGTCCTGCCCGATCTTCTTCCCCACCGGTTGAATGATTTTAGCGGTACTGCTGTTCAGCTGGATACGGCAGGTTTTGGCAGCAGGCGCATCCTTCTCCCACGGACGCCGGTAGGCCAGATCCAGGGTACCGTCTCCTGCTGCGGCTACACTGAATTTGAAGGAGGTAACGCCGCCTGCCCCGATCAGCTGGCTGTCACTACGGTGTACAGGTTCTCCCTCTTGTCGGATCTGTGCAGAAACAGCCACGGTCTGCCAGCTATAGCCGGTTGTCGGGTTGCCCGGCAGTCGGACTTCCAGCGTATCTCCAACAATCAGATTCTGCTTGCTGCCACAGGTCTTGTCATCAAAGGTAAGCTCTGCTGCACTGGACAGGTGTGGCAGGGTCAGCAGGGCAGCCATCAGGATACAGCGGATAGAGCGGTTCATAGCAGGTTCCTTTTCTTTATCTTTCCAACAACAAAGCCCCTTCCTGTACTACATCGGAAGGGGCTCTATTAACTTGCTGCACTCAATAATCAGACGTTAAAACTCTGCGTCACGAGTCTCGATCAGCAATGCTTCAAGTTCGGCAATCTGCAGTTCACCAATATCCAGCACTTCAGCTTCAAGGGTCAGCTGCAGAGCCAGATCAGGCTCGTTCTTCAGCCCCAGACCAACTTTATGACAGCTCTGGTTCACAAAACGGACAATGGCCAGCATCTTGTTGACCGGATCCCACTCCTCAAGGTGGTGGTCCCTGATCACATCACAGTACATGGAGGGGAAGTTCCAGTGTTGCATAAGACGGTACCCCTGCTCAACGTGCATCGCGTCAAAAATTTCCATGATCAGGTCATCGTCAAACATTGAGCTGATTACCCCGGCCTTGACCAGCCGCTCAATCGCCTTGATCAGGTACAGCTTGCCAACGTCATGCAGCAGGGCGGCCAGATAAATCTCATCGGCAATGCCGCGCATACCGCAGTTGTGGGCCAGCCAACGGGCTCCCAAGGCAGAACCGTGACTGTGAAGCCAGAGTTCCTTCATGTAGGAATCCAGAGCCGGGTTTTCCGAAGCATGGGCCGATGCCTGTGATGCAGCCATAGCGATGTTAATCACCTGTTGGGCGCCGAGCCGGATCACCGCTTCCTTGATGGTAGCCACTTTGGTACGCCCCATGTACATGGGCGAGTTGGCCATCTTCAGCATCTGGCTGGCCAGGGACTGGTCTTCATTGGCAACCTGAGCCACCTCATCAACCGTAAAGTCATAATCTGACAGCATACGCTGCAACTTGATCGCAACCGGGTGAAAGATCGGCAGCTCAATCGGTTGTGAGGCCAGCAGTTTTCTGACCGTTTCTGAAAGTGTTACCTGGGACATGCATCCCTCCTGCGGGGGAGAATCTAACAAACAGAATTTGGGTATCTTTCTATGTCATATTACCTTAATTGTCAATCAATCGCAGGGATACCGGTAATCCGGGAGGCAAGGCCGGAAAGAGACCGGTCCATCAAAGCTGGCTGCCTGAAAAAAACGGTCGTAGAGATTGTACAATGCCATTTTTGTCCAGACCATACATTGCGCGCAGCTCCCGCTGTTCTCCCTGTTCGATATAGAGGTCAGGGTAACCAATCCGCAAAACCTGCGCCTGCACCCCCTGTTCCTCCAATAACTCCAGTATTGCCGTACCAAAACCGCCCTGAAGCGCATTTTCTTCAAGGGTAACCAGTTTCCCGAAACGCCGTGCCAGAGCAATCAGCAGTTCAGTATCAAGGGGCTTCACAAAGCGGGCATTTACGACCGTCAGACTGATCCCTTCTGCAGCAAGATCCGTAGCAGCATCCAAAGCAGGATAGACCATGGAACCCAACGCAATCAGGACACCATCCTTCCCCTCACGCAGCAGCTCGGCCTTGCCGATCGGCAGCGTCTTCAACTCCTGCTCAAGAGGTACTCCGTAGCCATTACCACGCGGGTAACGTAACGCAATCGGACCATCAAACTCAATGGCAGTATTCAGCATATGTTGCAGTTCATTTTCATCTTTGGGGGCCATCAGCGTCATATTGGGAAGATGGCGAAGGTACGACAGATCAAAAACACCATGATGGGTAGGCCCGTCATTGCCCACAACACCACCACGATCAAGGGCAAAGACCACCGGCAGGTTCTGGATACAGACATCATGCAGTACCTGATCATACGCCCGCTGCAGGAAGGTTGAATAGACCGCAAAGACCGGCTTTTTACCTTCACAGGCAAGACCGGCGGCAAAGGTGACACCGTGCTGTTCAGCAATACCAACATCAAAAAAACGTTCAGGATACTGCTTGGCAAAGGTTGTCAGGCCGGTGCCATCAGGCATGGCAGCGGTAAGGGCAACGATCCGTTCATCCTCTTCTGCCAGACGGGCCAGGGTAGTACCAAAGATGGCAGTATAGGAGGCAGCGCCCCCCTTCCCTTTCAACACTTTGCCGGTTTCAATCTCAAACGGTCCAACCCCGTGAAACAGAGAGGGATTTTTCTCTGCCGGCTTATATCCTTTGCCCTTGGTGGTCAGGACATGGATCAATACGGCATTATCAAGTTTTTTGACCCGCTCCATGGTTTCCAGTAAAAGCGGCAGGTCATGGCCGTCAATCGGGCCGATATACTCAAAACCAAAAGCTTGAAACATCATGGCAGGAGTAAAAAGCCCTTTGAACGAGTTCTCTATCTTGCGGGCCATTCTGATGACACCGTTCCCCATATCACTTTTTGCGTGCTTGATGAATTGCTCGGTTTCACGCTTGAATTTATGGATAAACTCGCTACTGGAAGTGCGGGAGAGGAAACCTGACACCGCCCCGACATTTTCCGCAATCGACATCTCATTATCATTCAGAACCACCACCAGATCACGGTTTAAGTGACCGGCATGATTCAGTCCTTCAAAGGCGATACCACCGGTCATGGAGCCGTCTCCGATAACCGCCACCACTTTGTTGTGCTTGCCGGCCAGATCCCGTGCCACAGCAAAACCGGTGGCAGCAGACAGTGACGTTGATGAGTGGCCAACTTCCCAGACATCATGTTCAGACTCGCACCGTTTGGGAAAGCCGCTGATACCGTGCAAGGTACGCAGCGTACCAAAACTGTCACGGCGACCGCAGATGATCTTGTGGGCATAGGCCTGGTGTCCCACATCCCAGATCAGCTTGTCTTCAGGAGAGTTGAATATCCGATGCAGGGCAATCGTCAATTCAACCACCCCTAATGACGGAGCAATATGGCCGCCGTTTTTAGCGCAGGTTTCAATAATCAGTTGGCGGATCTCTGCTGCCAGCTTTGGCAGATCAGATTGTGGCAGATGCTTCAGGTCATCAGGTGTATTGATCTGTTTCAATAGTGACATGTGGAATCAGTTCTTTCTCTCAACAATGTAGCGGGCTATTTCACGTAATGGTTCAGCTGCAGCCCCCAGCGGTTCCAGGGCCAGCATCGCTTCATCCATCATGGCCTGGGCCTCCTGCTTGGCAGCAGCCAGCCCCATAACTGCCGGATAGGTGGCTTTACCACGGGCCTGATCGCTTCCGGCATCCTTGCCGATCTCTTCAGTGGTGCCCTCAATATCCAGGATATCATCAGCAATCTGGAACGCCAGACCGGCTGCTTCGCCATAACGACGGATGGCGACCAGCTGTTTTTCATCAGCACCCCCCAAAAGTGCACCGGCCACAACCGAGGCCTTGATCAGAGCTCCTGTTTTGTGGGTATGGATATACTGCACCGTGGGCAGATCCATATCAGGCTGCCCTTCACTCTCCATATCCACGACCTGGCCACCAACCATGCCATAGGTACCGGCACAGGTTGCAATCTCATGGATTACTGCCAGACGTGCTGCAGGAGCAAGATCCAAAGCAAAACGGGGATCACTGATCAGCTTGAACGCCTCGGTCAACAGGCCATCTCCGGCGAGAATTGCAATCGCCTCGCCAAATACCTTGTGACTGGTAGGACGTCCCCGACGGAAATCATCATCATCCATAGCCGGCAGGTCGTCGTGGATCAGCGAATAGGTATGGATCATCTCCATGGCACAGGCTGCCGGCATCGCCTTGGCAAGCAATCCCCCCACCGCTTCACAGGCTGCCAGCATCAATACCGGTCGTACCCGTTTACCACCTGCAAACACGGAATACCGCATCGCTTTATGAATACTTCTGGGACGTTCTTCTTCCTTGGGCAGATACTGCTCCAGCGCAGTATCAACCAATGCGATCTTTTCTTTCAGATAGGCCTTAAGGTCCACGGAACTATCCCTTCATTTTTCTTCGTCATCATCAGTGACAAACGGTTCTTTGCGGAACGATCCATCACGTTGTCTGATCAGCAACTCTACCTTGCGCTCTGCCTCATCAAGCCTTTTGGCACAGAAAGCAGCATGTCTGACCCCTTCTTCAAAGGCCTTGATGGAGTCATCCAACGCAAGAGATCCCCCTTCCAGCTTACGGACCACCTCTTCCAGCTTTTTCAGCGATGTCTCAAATTTTTCTGCTGCCATCCCTAAACTCCTGCGCGTAACCATCTAACAGCACACAAAGTGTGTTCGTTGTAAAAAGCAAGATCGATTTTTACCCCAGTTAGACGCAGACTGTCAAGAAATCGGGGTAACAGCAAAAGCTCCCATACCGTAGGATGCCCGCTTACCTACATGTAACAAACTTCCCAGAAAGAACAGAGGACCCAATTCATCAAAGGGGCCACGCAGTTCGTAACAACCGGTTACTCCACGCAGGGCACCACTGCTGCTTTTCTGATAATCATGAACCTTTACTACTCCAAGCTCCTGTGAGCGTTCCGCCAGATAGCGAAACAGGTCAGAATCATCACCGGCATCCCCATAATACGCCATGAGAGAGGATATCCGCCGCAAAATAGAGCGATAAAACAAAACCGGATCAAAATGCTTCAACTCGCGCATATCCTTTACAAGACGTAAAGGCGTTTGCAGCGTAAGTTGAACACGGCTGCAGCTGGTAAATCGATGGCTCTGTTGTTCAAGCAATTCAGCTGCAGCAAGGACCGGTATATTATTAATACTAGTTAAATCAGATAGATCAAGAGGCACAACCATATCCTGATAATCAAGGGCCGTTATACTACGAAAGCAGCGTTTTCTACCGGTCAGGTGATGAACAGCAGCGAGCACCGAAGACAGGTGAGAACAAGCCGGTCCAAGCAACGTGAGTCCGATCATTGTTGATTCAGAGCTATCTGCATCTATCCTGTTAAAGAGATAGGGGAGTGCCGGTTTTTGATGTCTGCGTACCAGATCAGGATTTGAAGAGATTTCTTTGGCAATCAGAACACTTGCCGGACAGGACTGGTAAGCGAAACAGGCGGAACAGGAACAATCTGCCTGGGTACAACAGACCTGACGCACAGCATCTTCAAAGCCAGCCCCCTTGCCAGATACAAGCGGAGCCAGTACATGAAAAAGCTCTGGTCTGACATCTAAAACAAGTTTTACAAGATTAAGTTCCATAAAAAAACAGGGCGACCGTTTCCGGCCGCCCTATAACTCCATTATCAATCAAAAAACTAGAATTGAGCCTTGAGGTATTCCCTGTTCATCCGGGCGATAAACTTGACGTTGATCCCCTTCGGACAGGCAGCCATACACTCGTAATGGTTGGTGCAGTTACCAAAACCACAATCCTTCATGGCCTGAACCATGTTCTTGACCCGCTCCTTGGCTTCAGCCTTGCCCTGCGGCAGCACGGCAAGCTGGGAAACCTTGGCTCCGGTAAACAGCATGGCTGCACCATTGGGACAACCGGCAACACAGGCACCGCAACCGATGCACTCGGCTGCATCCATAGCCTCATCAGCAGCCGGTTTGGGGATCAGAATAGCGTTACCATCGGCAACCCCGCCGGTATGGCATGAAGTGTAACCGCCAGCCTGGATAATCTTGTCCAGTGCCTCACGGTCTACAACCAGATCTTTTACGATCGGGAAGGCCTGAGCACGCCACGGCTCAATGTAAAGCGTGTCGCCATCGTGAAATTTACGCATATGCAGCTGGCATACCGTAGTACGGTCCTGACCGCCGTGAGGCATGCCGTTAACCACCTGTGAACACATACCGCAGATACCTTCGCGGCAGTCGTGGTCAAAAGCCACCGGCTCTTTGCCGGCTTTGATCAGGTCTTCGTTGAGGACATCCAGCATCTCCAGGAAAGAGTGGTGATCTGTGATCCCTTTGACAGTGTAGTTTTCAAACTTACCTGTGTCTTTGGCGTTTTTCTGGCGCCACACGACAAGGTTGATAGTCATGGTCTTGTGATCGCTCATTATTTGTAACTCCTTACCGCGAGATGGACGTTATCGAATTTGAGAGGCTCCTTGTGCATCTCAGGCTCGTTATTCAGGCCCTTGAACTGCCAGGCAGCCGCATAGCAATAGTCTGCATCGTTACGCATGGCTTCGCCATCATCGGTCTGGAACTCAGTCCGGAAGTGACCACCGCACGACTCGTTACGATGCAGAGCGTCGCGACACATCAATTCAGCAAACTCAAAGAAGTCAGCCGTACGGCCAGCATTCTCAAGCTGCTGGTTGAACTCAGCGCCAGTACCGGAAACCTTGACATTTTTCCAGAATTCTTCACGCAGAGCCGGTATCTTCTGGAGGTTCATTTCAAGGGATTCCTTGGAGCGAGCCATACCACAGTTTTCCCACATCAGGCCACCCAGTTCGCGCATGAACTCAAACGGAGTTTTCTTGCCATTAACGGAGAACAGCTTCTCTTGCTCCCCCTTGACTTCAGCAATGGACTGCTTGAACTCGGAAGCATCGGTTGCGGTACCCACCGGCTTGACCGTGGCCAGATAACCACCAATGGTGTAGGGGATAACAAAGTAACCATCAGCCAGCCCCTGCATCAGGGCTGAAGCGCCCAGACGGTTGGCGCCGTGAACCGAGAAGTTGGCCTCACCCAGCACAAACAGACCCGGGATGTTACTCATCAGGTTATAGTCAACCCAGAGACCACCCATGGAGTAGTGAGGAGCAGGATACATCCGCATCGGACGCTTGTAGCCATCTTCGTCAGTGATCTTCTCGTACATCTCGAACAGGTTGCCGTAACGCTCTTTGATGGTGTCGGCACCAACCCGCTTGATGGAGGTTGCAAAATCAAGGTACACACCTCGCCCACCAGGTCCAACGCCACGGGCGTCATCACACTGCTCTTTGGCAGCACGGGAAGCGATATCACGGGGAGCCAGGTTACCATAGGAGGGGTACTTCCGCTCCAGATAGTAATCGCGATCCTCTTCAGCAACTTCGCTTGGGTGCTTGCCGCAATCTTCTTTTTTCTTGGGAACCCAGCAACGGCCATCGTTCCGCAGTGACTCGGACATCAGGGTCAGTTTGGACTGATAATCGCCAGCCTGCGGGATACAGGTCGGGTGAATCTGGGTATAGCAAGGGTTGGCAAAGTAAGCGCCCTTCTTGTGAGCCTTCCACTTGGCAGTTACCGAGCAGCCCATGGCGTTGGTGGAGAGGTAGAATACGTTGACATACCCACCGGTTGCCAGGCAGACAGCGTCAGCTGCGTAGGACTCCAGTTCACCGGTTACCAGGTTACGCACGGTGATACCACGGGCAACACCGTCAACCACTACCAGGTCAAGCATTTCACGACGGGCGTACATCTTGACCGTACCAAGCTTGATCTGACGTGACAGGGCAGAGTAAGCACCCAGCAGCAACTGCTGGCCGGTCTGACCACGGGCAAAGAAGGTACGGGAAACCTGGGCGCCACCGAAAGAGCGGTTGTCCAGGTAGCCGGCGTAATCACGGGCAAACGGAACGCCCTGGGCAACGCACTGATCAATGATGTTGTTGGACACTTGAGCCAGACGCCAGACGTCTGCCTCACGGGCACGGAAGTCGCCCCCCTTGATGGTGTCGTAGAACAGACGATAGATTGAGTCACCATCGTTGGGATAGTTCTTGGCAGCGTTGATACCACCCTGTGCTGCAATGGAGTGGGCACGACGGGGGCTGTCCTGATAGCAAAAAGCCTGCACGTTGTAACCCAGCTCACCAAGAGAGGCAGCTGCTGCACCACCGGCAAGGCCGGTGCCAACGACGATAACATTATACTTACGCTTATTGGCCGGGTTGACCAGCTTCAGATCGAAGCGGTGCTTGTCCCAGCTCTGTTGAATTGGTCCGGTTGGACATTTACCATCGAGTATCACATGTACCCCCTTAACCTTTTATAATTCCGAAGAAGATAGACATCGGGATGGCCAGAAAACCAACAAACAGCACCA
>CAXNJF010000027.1:0-10786 GCA_964202585.1 Trichlorobacter sp.
CGTGTTTGAATTTCATGACCAACCTCCTGACTATTTGAATGGATTCTTACGTGACTGCTAAATCGCTTCGCCGCCGGTTTCTCCGGTACGGATCCGCACTGCTTCATCCAGGCTGATCACAAAGATCTTGCCATCGCCGATTCTGCCGGTCTTGGCGGTATTCTGAATCGTGTCAACAACCTTGGCTACCAGTTCATCAGAGACGGCTATTTCAAGTTTAACCTTTGGTATGAAATCAACCACGTACTCTGCGCCACGGTACAACTCTGTGTGCCCCTTCTGGCGTCCATAGCCTTTGACTTCACTGACGGTGATACCGTCAATCCCGATTTCATTCAGGGCATCCTTTACCTCATCCAGTTTGAACGGCTTGATAATCGCTTCGACCAGTTTCATGGTGCACCTCCTTTTCGTTCTTCTGATCTGCTATTGGTAACAACTGCTTGTCTCTAAAAAAGCCCGGGGGCCTGACACCCCCGGTAAAAGAAGGAGGACAGTGGCGTTGTTATCGGTGCCTGCGCGGTACAGCGCCTGTCGCGGTTGTGATAAAGCAGCGAGTGTGCCATGTTGCCAAAGCCTGTAAATACGACATGTTATGTCAGAAGTTCAATCGATGCAGCTGCTTCAGTGCCAAATATTTAGGCAGGTTCCCCAGGCTTAAGCCCGTAAGTCAGGCAGACGTTGTTGTTTTTGACCATTGCAGAAAATGTGGTAGGGTACAACTACATCACCCACAAAAAGGAGAATCTGTCATGCCGGTTGTTGCCCGTCTGGAAGAAGTGCCAAACCTTGGAAAAAAGCAGGTCACGGTAGGAGATCAGCAGATACTGCTGGTTAACATCAAGGGAACCATCTACGCGGTAGAGGGAGAATGTCCCCATCAGGGGGCCCCGCTTTCAGGGGCTGTTTTAAAAGACAGTTATCTGGCCTGCCCACGACATGGCTACCGCTTTGAACTAAAAGACGGCAGCTGCAAGGATCATCCGGAATTTACCCTGAAAACCTGGCCGGTACGGGTAGAGAATAACGAGATTATCGTTGACCTGGCGTGAAAAGACCATACTTGATGATCTAACCCTGCTTGTGTTGCTGGGTACTGCCCTGGTTGCCGCTCTGTTCGCTGCCGGACATGCCCTGCTGCACAAGCGGGATCCACGTTCTGCACTGGTCTGGGTCACTCTCAGCCTTTCGATCCCTTTTTTGGGGCCATTCTCTTACTGGATGTTTGGCATCAACCGGATTACCCGCAGGGCGCACAAATGGCATAAAAATGGCCGCAGGCCGGATTTTCATGAACTGCTGTTGCCTGTACTGACGGCATCAGCACCACTGCCCCCGGCATATCGCGGGTTGATGAACCTGGAAATTCTGGCTGACCGGGTAGCGCGCACCCGAACCTGTGGAGGCAACCTGATCATACCGCTGGTTAATGGTGAAGAGGCGTACCCGGCCATGCTGGCAGCCATTGATCGTGCCAGACATGCGATCCACCTGAGCAGCTACATCTTTGACGGTGATAAGGCCGGAGCCGGGTTTGTAGCCGCACTGGCTGCTGCAGCGCAGCGAGGTGTCATGGTGCGTGTCATTGTTGATGCCATGGGAGAACGCTACAGCAAGGTTACTGCCCGCAGTGCCCTGTCCGGCAGCGGCGTTGATATCCGTCATTATCTGCCGCTGTATAAAGGGCCGTTTATCAACCTCCGCAATCACCGTAAATTACTGGTGGTGGATGGTGAGCTTGCCTTTACCGGCGGCATGAATATCCGCAGCAATCATTGTGTTGCAACAGCACCCCCTTCGCAGGCGGCCAGTGACCTGCATTTTCAGGTGCAGGGGCCGGTGGTGGCGGATCTGCAGCGGATATTTCAGGAAGACTGGTATTTTGTCAGCGGCCAGTTGCTTGATGCTCCTGAATACTTCCCGCAGCATGAGACCAGCGGAACAGCTCTTGCCCGGGCGATCGCCGATGGACCTGATCGTGAATTCCGCAAGCTGGAGTGGATAGTAATGGGGGCGCTCGCCTCGGCCAGGCGAAAAGTCAGAATCATGACCCCCTACTTTATACCGGACCGACCGATGGTTACGGCATTGATTACGGCAGCCCTGCGCGGGGTTGAGGTAACCCTGGTGCTGCCGCAGCTGAACAATCTGCCCTTTGTGGCCTGGGCCTCCCACGCATCCTACTGGGAACTGATCAAAAACGGTGTCGGTATTCTTGAACAGCCGCCCCCCTTTGCCCATACCAAGCTGCTGCTGGTTGACGATATCTGGTCCCTGATCGGTTCGGCTAATCTGGATACCCGCAGCTTCCGGCTTAACTTTGAACTCAACCTGAGCATTTTCGATCAGCAGCTGACGCTACAGCTCACCCGCCACTTTGACACCATTCTGACTGCTTCCCGCCCCATCACTCTGCATGAGATGGATCATCGCTCCCTGCCGGTCAAGCTCAGGGACGGAGCTGCACGACTTTTCTCTCCCTACCTGTAAAAAGATAAAAAGACCGTTTTTATCTTCTTGACAGTCGATAGATTGCTTGGTATCACTCTCATGTATACAAACATTCCATCCCCACAAAGGAGAGCACACTATGTCAACCTGTACCCTCGTAACCAAAGAAGCCCCTAATTTCAAGGCAGATGCCGTTCTTGCCGACAACAGCTTTGGCCAGATCGAGCTGTCAAGCTTCCAGGGCAAGTATGTCTACCTGCTGTTCTACCCCCTTGATTTCACCTTTGTCTGCCCGTCCGAGATTCTGGCTTTCAACAAGAAGCTGGACGAGTTCAAAAGCCGCAACTGCGAGCTGATCGCTGTTTCCGTTGACTCCAAGTTCACCCACCTGGCCTGGAAAAACACCAGGATAGAGGACGGCGGTATCGGCCAGGTCCAGTTCCCGATGGTGGCTGACCTGAACAAAGAGATCACCAAGGCATACGGTATTGAGCATCCTGCCAGTGTTGCCCTGCGCGGCCTGTTCCTGATCGACCCCAAAGGGGTGGTGCGGCACTGCGTCATCAACGATCTGCCCCTTGGCCGGAGCGTTGATGAGGCACTGCGGATGCTGGACGCCCTGCAGTTCACCGATACCCACGGCGATGTCTGCCCCGCCAACTGGAAGCAAGGCGATGAAGCGATGAAGCCGACCGCAGAAGGCGTTGCAAGCTACCTGGCAAAACACGCAAAATAGTCTCTGGCTGCAGCCTGCACGACAAATCGGCGTTACCTCTTCTGGTAGCGCCGATTTTTTTTGTGCTGCAGGATGACAATACCCTTTTTGACGCTATACTTGCTGCCATGAATTCCACCGCCCTCCACCTGCCTGCTGATCTGCATGACCCGACTGGAACTGCCGGCGTTGTGGCCGTTGAACCGGCAGGGCAGTTTGCGCGTGTTTTTATCCGTAGCAGCCACGGTGTTACCATCCGGGATTACCCCTTCAAACCGTTCTTTCTGCTTGCCGATCCGGGTATGCTTGATACCGCCCCTGTTTCCACTTCCAGACATCGCCTTGCAGGAAGCGGGGCACTCTGCTGGCTGGCAAAGGTAACCAGCTGGCATGACTGGCGCCGGCTCCGGGATCATCTGCAGCAGACAGGCAGTCCCGAGGCATGGTTTGGAATTCCTGACAGCTGCCAGCAGTTTCTGATTGCCAACAGAATCAGTTTCTTCAAGGGGATGGCGTGGGATGACGTAACCATGCTCTGCATTGCCGTTACCGCAGGTGATCCTGACCTTCAGAACCAACACCAACGAATTACTGCCATCAGCCTGGCAGACGGATCCGGTTATCAGGAAACGCTCGGCAATGCGTGCATGGCAGAACCGGAGATGCTGGAACGGCTTTCGGCGCTGATACGGGAGAGAGATCCTGATGT
Organism: Trichlorobacter sp.; assembly: GCA_964202585.1. GTDB lineage: Bacteria > Desulfobacterota > Desulfuromonadia > Geobacterales > Pseudopelobacteraceae > Trichlorobacter. The sequence goes on from CAXNJF010000027.1 coordinate 3,876, forward strand.
GCTGACCGGTTACCGCTTACACGGCTTTGATCTGCCCTGGATTATCAGCCGGGCCGCTCATTACGGTCTGAAGCTGGACTGGGGCAGAGACGGTTCTGAACCGCATCTGCAGCAGAGTGCAGACAAACACTGGTATCAGAAGAATTACGGCGTCTACGGCAGGTCGGTCATTGATACACTGGCACTGGTTCGGCACTATGACCGCCAGGTGCAGCCGCTACCCGGCACCGGGTTAGGTCAGGTTGCGGCATGGTTTGGCTGTGCTGAACAGCAGGATGTCCGGCAAATCATCGCTCTGTATCAGCTGCTTGTGCCGGTTTGGCATCAGCAGGTACAGCTGTACCCGGTCAGTTTCCAGGCAGCAGTCTTCAGGCCCGGGTTGTCTGCGGTCAGTGCCTTACTTATACAGGAATACCTCAAACAGGATCATGCAGTGCCGGTACCGGCAAAAACCACACAGAAACCGGAACCAAAAATCGCCGATCTCTTTCAGCGGGGCCAGACAGGTCCGGTGGTCCGGTGTGATCTTGCAGAACTGTCGGCTTCAATCATGCTGGCGTACCGGATCGCCCCCCAGGGGGATGAGCTGAACATCTTTCTGCCCCTGCTTAACTCGATAAAGCAGCTCTGCAATCAACAACAGCGGCGTGATACCGGAGCGCCTGCGCTGCCGCTGCAGTCATTTCTGCTGCCTGCCTGGCTTGAGCTGCTGGACAGCAAGCAACGTCCTTTTTCAGATCCTGATGCAGCCGGCGAGGTGAAACGACTCTGGCGGGTTATGACCGGAGATCTGATGAGCTGGCTCAGAGAACAGCGGGCACAGCCGGTATCCCTGGATCAGGGGGGGATCTGCTTTGTTCCCCCGGACGGTCACACTGGTGCAGATGAAATCGCAACATTGATGAAACGTCTGGCAGAACTCCTTCCTGCCGGTGTGCATCTCCGGTGCAGTGGTCACTATCAGGCAATCTTTGTCTACAGCCAGAATAATTACGCCCTGCTGGAACAAAACGGGACGCTGGTCTACCGGGGCACCAGGTTTTCCTATCGCAGTATGGAGCCGTTTCTGCTGGATTTCTTGAAAGAGGCGCTGGGATTGCTGCTTGCAGGCAAGGCCGAAGGGGTCAGAACGCTCTATGCCCGCTATCTGCGGAGGCTGACGGATCATACCTGCCCGGTCAGCTGGCTGATGCGGACTGAAACCCTGGCTGACACACCGGAAAATTATCAAAAACTGGTCCAAACCGGAAAACGGAACCGCGCCGCAGTCTATGAACTGGCGCTTTCGATGCCGGAAAAATGGAAGGTTGGCGACAGGATCAGCTATTACGTGGCAGGAAACTCAAAGAATATTGCTGCACATGATTACTGCAGGTTTGTTACGGATTTTGATCCGGCGCATCCTGACCTGAACAGTTCCTGGTACGCCGAGCGATTGCATCAGCTTTTCAAACGGCTTGAGCCGTTCCTGCCTGCAGAGCCGCTGCTCTTCTGACCCGTCAGGCAAGACTTTCTCCCCCCCTGCTGCAATGTCGCTAATAACAGTTCCACTGCTTGACATTTCCCTGTTTCATGGCACACTTTCAACAGTCATTACACCTCTGATCGGGGTAGCGCATGAACCGCACCAGAATCTTCCTGCTGGCCTGCATACTCCTTTTAAGTCTGCCGTTTTCAACGGCTTGGGCAGCAGATAAAACGCTCAATCTGGCTATCCTTGCCCTGCGTCCCAAACCGCAGATGGTGGTAGCCTGGCAGCCGCTGGCCGATTATCTGGGCAGCAAACTGCCCGGTTATCAGGTACAGCTGCAGCTGCTGGACCACAAGGAGATGCTGGCAGCGTTGCAGCAGCGCAAGATTGATTTCGTACTTACCAACCCCTCCCACTACATCATCCTGCGCCAGAAAACCGGGCTGTCCGGTTCACTGGCCACCATGATCCCCCGCGAAGGGGCCCAGCCACTGTCCGTCTTTGGCGGGGTGATCTTTACCCGCAATGATCGTACTGACATCACGGAGCTTTCAAGCCTGAAGGACAAAAAAATTGCCTGTGTTGCCACAGGGGCAGGCACGTTTGGCGGTTTCCAGATGCAGGTACTGGAACTGCACCAGGCCGGAATACACCCGCAAAAAAAACAGCTGGTAACCACCGGTATGCCCCAGGATCTGGTAATCCAGATGGTACTGGAAGGAAAGGCTGATGCCGGTTTTGTCCGTACCGGACTGATTGAACAACTGGAGCGGCAAAGCAAGATCCCGGCGGGCAGCCTGAAGGTCATCAACCGGCAGCAGCTGCCGGATTTTCCCTATGCCAGTTCAACCAGACTGTACCCTGAATGGCCCTTTGTAGCCCTGCCCCATGTTGATGCACGGCTGGCTGCCCTGATGGCAGCCACCCTGCTGGGACTGGATCCCGACTCCCCGCCGCTCAAGGCAGCCGGCGTCCATTCCTTTGCCATTCCGGCTGATTACCAGCCGGTGGAACAGCTGCTGCGGGAACTGCGTCTGCCCCCCTTTGACACCTCGCCCCCCTTTACCCTGCGTGATGTCTGGAACCGCTACCGCTGGTGGCTGATTGCGGTCAACAGTGCGGCTGTCCTGATTGTGTTGCTAACCCTGCGTCTGATCGGTATCAACCGCAGACTTGCAGCAGCTCAGGCTGAGAGTGCCCGCCATGCCGCTGAGCTGGAGCTGGAGCGGATCGCCCTGAAGCAGAGCAAAGAGCAATGGGAGCGCACCTTTGATGCCATGCCTGATCCGGTCTTTATTATTGACCGTCACTACCGGATCCTGCAGATCAACCAGTCTGCCCTTGACCGGCTTGGGCTCAGCCGTGAGGAAGCGCTGAAAACTACCTGTGTGGCCTGTATCGATGACACTGATTGTCCACCTGACCATTGTCCCCAGACCCGTACCCTGCAGGATTTGCAATCCCATACCATCGAACTGGCGCTCAAGCGCCTCGGGGGTCACTATATTGTTACCACTACGCCGCTCTTTGACGCACAGGGACGGTATCTGGCCAGCATCTATCTGGCTCATAACATTACCGAGCGCAAACAGTATGAGCAGGAACTGGAGACCGCCCGTGAGGCAGCCGAGGCAGCCAATTGTGCCAAAAGCGAGTTTCTGGCCAATATGAGCCATGAGATCCGCACCCCGATGAACGGGGTGATCGGTATGGCCCAGCTGTTAAGCTTTACCGAGCTGACCCCGGAACAGCAGGAATATCTGTCCAGCATAGAGACCTCGGCAGATAACCTGCTGGTACTGATCAACGACATCCTGGATCTTTCCAAAATCGAGGCCGGACGGGTTGAACTTGAGTATGCCGATTTTTCAGTACGCAAGGCGGTCAATGATGTGCTTAATACCCAGATCTCACGGATCCACCAGAAACGGCTGCAGCTGGAGACAACCTTTCCGGCTCAGCTGCCTGAGGTGGTGCGGGGGGATCAGCTGCGCTTCAAGCAGATCCTGCTGAACCTGCTGGGGAATGCGATCAAGTTTACCGAAACCGGCAGCATCAGCATCAGTGGCCGGGTGCTTGAGCGTCAGGATAATCAGTGTGTGGTACAGATCGAGGTGCGCGACACCGGAATCGGCATCTCTGCAGAGGCCCAGCAGAGGATCTTTGACCCCTTTACCCAGGCCGATACCTCCACCACCCGCAAATACGGCGGAACCGGGTTGGGGCTGACCATCTGCCGCCGTCTGGCGGTATTGATGGGGGGCGATATCCATCTGGCAAGTGAACCGGGCAAGGGGAGCAGTTTCTTTCTGGAACTGCCGTTTACCGTCCTGCATCAGATGGCCAGCCAGACTACAGCAGCGCCGGCCAGTCTGCCAAAGCAGCAGGGCAAACCGCTCGCAATATTGATCGCCGAGGATAACCAGTTGAACCGCCGCACCGCAGAACTGATCCTGAAGAAGCTGGGACATCAGGTGGAAAGCTGTGAAGACGGACGGGAAGCCTTTGAACGCTGGAAACAGGGGGGGCTTGACGTGATCCTGATGGATATCCACATGCCGGTCATGGGCGGGGTAGAAGCATTGCAGCTCATCCGGGAAAAAGAGGCTGAAACAGGCGGCCATACCCCGGTAATCGCCCTGACTGCTGATGCCCTGAAAGGCACCGAAGAGCGGCTGTTGGCAGAGGGGTTTGACGGCTACCTCACCAAACCGTTCAAACTCCACGACATCAGCACCCTGCTGGCCAGCCTGACCGGACAGCAAACCGGGCTGCAGGAGGCTGAATGAAAATCGGTCAGACGCATACCCTCCAACAGCGCAATTTTGGGCTTGTGATTGCCTCGTTGTTCTTCCTGGCCGGACTGGTAGTTGTCAGCCGCAGTAATTACCTGCTGTTTCATGCGCTGGTTGAGATTTCCAGTGTGGTGATCGGCAGCGGCATTTTTGTGCTGGCCTGGCACGGGCGGCGGTATCTTGACCATCAGTTTTTCCTGGTGATGGGGATCGCCCTGCTCTGCACCAGCGGGCTTGACCTGCTGCATACCCTGGCCTACAAGGGGATGGGGGTCTTTCCCGGCTATGACGCCGATCTGCCGACCCAGCTCTGGATCGCCGCCCGGTATCTGCACAGCGGCTCTCTGGTCTGTGCAGCGCTGGTGATCCAGCGCAAGGTAAAGGTCAGCCTGATTGTCGGCAGCTATACTGCGGTAACCGCTCTGCTGGTCTGGGCCATCTTTACACCGGGCATCTTTCCGGTCTGTTTTGTTGAAGGCCAGGGGTTAACCCCCTTCAAGAAACTGAGTGAGCTGGTGATCTGCGGTATCTTTGCACTGGCTCTGATCCTCTTGAGCCGCCAGCGTGAACAGTTCAGCAGGCAGGTCTACAACGTGTTGCAGTACTCCATCCTGTTTGCTATTGCCGCAGAATGTGCTTTTGTTTTTTATGTGAACGTGTACGGGATTTCCAATCTGGTCGGCCATATTTTCAAACTTGCCTCCTTTGCCTGTCTGTATCTCGGGGTTATCCGTACCGGCCTGGAAGATCCGCTGGATGTCATGTTTCAGGAGCTGCAGCAAAAAGACCAGCAGCTTGAGCAGATGGTGGCGGAACGCACCGATGAACTGACCCGGACCATACAGCAACTGCATCAAGAGGTTACCAGCCACCGGCAGACCGAGCAGACCCTGCTGGATGTGTCACTGTTCCTGAAAGAAAGCCAGTCTATCGCCCGTCTGGGGGGCTGGAAGTCAAACCCCCGGAGTGACATGCTCTTCTGGACCGACGAGATGTACCGGATCCTGGAACATCCCGAAGGAGAGCCGCTCAGCCATGAAGCCTGCTTCAGATATTTTGACCAGCAGGATCTGCCGATGGTAAAACAGGCGCTGCTGGAAGCGTTACAGAACGGCACCCCCTTCAGATTAAACTGTTACATGATTACCACATCAGGCCGTCGTTTCTGGGTTGATTTCCGCTGTGTAGGCAGGCTGGAAGGGCCTGATGGCAGCTACATTGCCGGCACCATCCAGGATATTACCGAACACAAACAGATTGAAGAGCTGCTGATCAGTGCCAAGGAGATGGCCGAGGCCACCAACCGTACCAAGAATGAGCTGTTGGCCGCCCTGAGTCATGAACTGCGCACACCGCTGAACGGTGTGATGGGGGGCGCACAACTGCTTGAGATGACAGAGTTGTCAGCAGAGCAGGATGAATACCTGCAGATGGTCAAGATCTCAGCAATAAATGAACTGGCCCTGGTGAATGACCTGCTGGATCTGGCAGGCCTTGAAGCCACATGCGTTAAGATTGAGGCCCAGCCGTTTATACTGCGGCAGAGCATTGCGCTGTCCGTTGCCTTCCATCGCAGCGCTCTGGAAGAGCGGGGACTCAGTTTTACCAGTGATCTTTCGGACAGCCTGAACCAGGTTGTGTCAGGCGACAGCCAGCGTCTGACCCAGATTGTCAATAACCTGCTCAGTAATGCCATCAAGTTTACCCTGCAGGGTGACGTCACCCTGGCTGCCAAGACCAGTATGGAGGAAGATGGAAAACTGCTTCTGCAGCTAAGGGTCAGCGATACCGGCATCGGTATTGCACCCCAGGATCTGGATCGAATATTTCAACCCTTTGTGCAGGCTGATATGTCCAACACCCGCAAGTTTGGCGGCACCGGACTGGGACTGGCCATCTGCAGCAGGCTGGTAGAGCGGATGGGGGGCAGTATCCAGGTAGAAAGTCAACCGGGTGTGGGAAGCTGCTTCACGCTGCTGCTGCCGCTCACCCCTGTCGAGGACCCTGACGAAACGCTGCATCAGGGGCTTTTGCCAGCGCTGCCGGTCTGGCAGGGCGCACCGTTGAGCGTGCTGATTGCTGAAGATAACGACACCAATCTGAAGGCCGCAGCCGGATTGGTTCGCAAACTGGGCCACAGGGTGCTCTGCGCTGAAGATGGCAAACAGGCTCTGGCCCACTGGATGACCGGAACAGTTGATGCGATCCTGATGGATATCCAGATGCCGGTTATGGATGGCCGGGAAGCCGCCCGGTTTATCCGTCAGCGGGAGCAGGACGGAGACAGGCGTACCCCGATCATCGCCCTGACCGCCCACGCCATGGCTGGTGACCGGGAACAGCTGTTGGCGGAAGGCTTTGACGGCTATGTGGCCAAACCGTTCCAGCTGCATGAGATAGCAGAGCTGTTGTTGAAAGTCAGGCAACAGGAAGCAGTGTAAAACCAGCGAGGAGCCGGTTATGAAGAAATACCGTACCGTCTGGATGGCAATTTTGCAGTGGGGCCTGCTCTGGACGCTGATCATCGGCTGCTCGCTGGCCTGGAACCAGCGCCTGATCAGGCAGCAGATTGATGACTATGTCCGCCATGAAGCGACCACGGTGATCAACAAGGATCTGGCTTTCCGGCGCTGGGCAACCATGCA
>CAXNJF010000028.1:0-10650 GCA_964202585.1 Trichlorobacter sp.
GTGGGCTATGATGTTGGCGGGCAGCTGACCAACGCGGTGCGTCAGAACCCGTTTTCCGTGCTGCTGTTTGATGAAATTGAAAAAGCCCATCCCCGCATTCTGGATATTTTTCTGCAGATTCTTGACGATGGCCGCCTGACTTCAGGCCGGGGAGAGACGGTCTACTTCTCCGAAACCCTGATCATCTTTACCAGCAACCTGGGGATTTTTGAGACCACCCCGGAAGGGGTGCGTCGTCAGCGAGTCACTCCGTCCATGCCATACAATGAGATCAGAACCGGGGTGCTGGAGGCGGTCAGCGCTTATTTTACCTACCAGATCTCCCGACCGGAGATACTGAACCGGATCGGCGAGAATGTGGTGGTGTTTGACTTCATCCGCAGTGAGGTGGCCCGGGAGATATTTAAAAAAATGCTGCAGAATGTGCTCTACGCACTTGGCGACCAGTACAGGATCAGCGTCAGCTTTGAACCCGAGGCTGTGCAGCAGTTGTTTGAGGCGTGCTGCGACGACCTGGCCATGGGGGGACGGGGAATCGGCAACCGGCTGGAGGAGGTGTTTGTCAACCCGCTCTCACGGCTGATGTTTCAGCTTGAAGCCGGCGCGGGAGACATGATTCTGATTCAACAGGTACAGGAGCAGGAGGGGACGTGGAGCCTGACGGCAACCAGCTCATCCGGATCGGACTAACCCACTTTCCCCTGGTATCGCTGGGGCCGGGGTTGCGGCTGGGTATCTGGCTGGCAGGCTGTCCGCTGCGGTGTAACGGTTGCATTGCACCGGAATGGCAGCCGATGGATAGCGGTTACCAGACCACGGTTACTGAGCTGCTTGAAGAGCTGCAGCCTGTTCTGCATGAGGTGGATGGCGTGACGCTCTCCGGTGGCGAACCGTTTGCCCAGCCAGAAGGATTGTCAGCATTGTTACGTGAACTGCGCCAAGATGGCATCACTGATATCATGGCCTACAGTGGCTATCAGATTGAACAGCTCCATCAGTCAGCGCCGGAGACACTTGCTCTGCTGGATGCGCTGGTGGATGGTCCCTTTGAGGCCGAACTGCCCACCGACAGCCCCTGGCGGGGATCGGCAAACCAGCGGTTGCATATACTGACCGCTGCTCCGGCGTTGCGTCAGCGTTACAACCAGTTTGAAAAGTACACTCCTGCCAGCCGTCTGCTGCAGTGTGTTCCGCGACCAGGCGGAGCCGTTGTTATCGGTATCCCGCGACCATCAGATCTTGAGGAACTACGCCATGGAACTCTGTAAACTCTGCCCCACCTGTGGAACGGCCAACAACCCTGTCGAAATGCTCTGTACACGCTGTTTTGGGGATATTTCCGGTATTACGCCAATGGCGCCTCCTGGTGCTGCCACAACGGAAACAGTACCTGCCATGCGCCTGTTACTGGCAGATGGCAGGCAGATTGAACTGCGCTCCGGCGACACTGCCGGGCGAGCCGGAGCCGCCGGTGAGCTGTTCCGGGAATTTGCCGCAGTATCCCGCAGCCATGCCCGCTTTGAGTATGCAAACAGAAGCTGGCAGGTGACTGACCTTAACTCCACCAACGGCACCTTTCTGGATGGAAAGCGTCTGGCAGCAGACTCACCGGCTTTACTGACAAACAGCCAGGAAATACGATTCGGAAGCGGATTCAGGGCGGTGGTAAGGATCACCTTGTCCCCTTGATGATCATCACGACCGAAGAACGGTACGACATTACCAGCAAACAAGGCTTTTCATACTGTCAGACATGAAACACCAAGGGTAGTCATTGCATGAATTGGAAACTATTACTTTATAGCTGGCGTAACCTGCTTACCCGCAGATTGACCACTGTTCTGACTGCCGGTGGTATGGCCCTGGTGGTTTTTGTGTTTGCGTCAATCATGATGCTTTCAACCGGCCTGGAAAAGACGCTGGTTGAGACCGGGTCAGATCAAAACGTGATTATTACCCGCAAAGGGGCTAATTCCGAGATGCAAAGCGGAGTTGACCGGGTTCAGGCTGCAATTATCGAGACTCAGCCGGAACTGGCAACAGGGCAGGATGCCGGAGCCTTGGTGACGCGTGAGCTTGTTGTGCCGATCGGTCTGATCAAGCGTGGTACCAACAAACCGTCAAATGTTATTATCAGAGGGATCAGCCAGCAGTCGTTGCAGATGCGTCCGCAGATAAAAATTCTGGAAGGACGACTGCCACGGCACGGCTCTTTGGAAATAATGGTTGGCACAAGCATTGCCCGCCGGTTCAACGGGGTAGGTCTGGGTGAACAGCTGCGTTTTGCCCTGCGTGACTGGCAGGTGACAGGGATTTTTGATGCAGGGGCAACCGGCTTCAGTTCAGAGGTGTGGGGTGATGTTGACCAGATCATGCAGGCTTTCCGGCGGCCGGTCTACTCGTCACTTACCTTTCGTTTGCGTGATGCAGCTGATTTTACTGTCCTGAAGGAGCGGCTTGAAACAGAACCACGCCTGACCGTAGAGGTGCGTCGGGAGACAAAATACTACCACGATCAATCTGAGGCGATGGCTAAATTTATCCGTATTCTGGGCATCTCCCTGACCATCATATTCTCTCTTGGCGCCATGATCGGGGCCTTGATTACCATGTACGCTGCGGTAGCCAATCGTGTGGGTGAGATCGGCACCCTGCGGGCTTTAGGATTCCAGCGTACCAGCATTTTACTGGCATTTCTGGCTGAAGCGCTGATTTTAGGGTTTCTTGGCGGTATAAGCGGCGTTGTACTCGCTTCATGTATGCAACTGATTACAATCTCGACCATGAATTGGCAGACCTTTTCAGAACTGGCTTTCTCTTTTACGCTTACCCCTGCCATTATATTGAAATCAATGACGTTTTCTTTGGCTATGGGGCTGATTGGCGGTGCGATACCGGCTTTTCAGGCCAGTCGCCTGAAAATAGTTGATGCGTTACGGGCGTCATAAGCAGCAGAGTAACTTTTTGGGGTGCTTGACAGCACGTGAACATGTTGTATTATAACCAGCTTACCGTGCTGATATTTGTCAGGAGTTATGATGACTGTTTATCAAACAGGTGGCGATACCCCTTCACTGGTTGAACTACGTGAAATATCAATCCTCTTTGCTGAAGATGATGTGGCTATCCGTACGCATATTTCCCGGCTGCTTACCCCGGTTTGCGGTGAGCTGTACACTGCGGAAAACGGACGGATCGCTCTGGAACTGTTTAAAAAGAAAATTCCTGATCTTGTGTTGACAGATATATCCATGCCCGGCATTAACGGACTCGAACTGGCCCGTCAGGTCAAGCTGAAGCGACCTGAGGTTCCGGTTATTATTATCTCTTCCCATGATGACTCGGAACATCTGATGCAGGCGATTGACCTGCAGCTTGAAGGATATCTTACCAAGCCGTTAAACGTTCAAAAACTCTTTGCATGTCTTCAGCAGCAAGCGATGTTGTTACGCGCCAGCCGTCTGGCCAATCAACAGACACGTCTTTTGTCCGGTGTAAATATGGCCATTCAGTACCTTTTGTCTGCCGATGCCAATCAGGATGCGGTTGATTTTGCATTGCAGGAGATGGTCAAGGCTGCCAAGGCGGACAAGATTTTTCTCTACCACTATCAGAACTCTGTTCTTGAAAACCGTAGCCTTGTCATGGTCAGCGGTTTTGCCGGTGGTGATTTGGTCTTGCGTTTTCTGGACGGCATTGATCCTGATGTTCCCGAGCTACCCTACGTTGAGCGCTGGTATAACCAGCTTGCTCAGGGGAAATCCATTTCAGGCCCCCGTTCAGCTTTTCCTGCTGAAGAGCGGCATATCATGGATGCCATGCGGGTGCGGTCAATGCTTTTGACCCCGATTTTTGAAGATGGCAGCCTGTGGGGATTTGCCTGCCTGTGCGACATGAAGCGTGAACGACCCTGGTCTGATGCTGAAACGTCAATGATTATGACTGCGGCCCGGGGACTGGGCAGTTTCATGGGACGTCTCAAATTGGAAGATGAACGCCGCGAAGCCCGTAAATCACTGGAACTGGCCAATGTGCAATGGCGTGAGACCTTTGATACCATACCGGATATGGTGATGGTGCTGGATCAATCGCATCAGATAGTAAATATCAACAAGGCTGCCCGTGATCGATTGAGTATCGGTGAATCCGGTTCAGGCAGCCTGATAGGTCCCTGCTTCCAGCATATTCATGGAGCAAGCCACCCGCCGGAAGGGTGCCCGCACAGTGCTTTGCTTCAGGATCACCAATCCCATGAATCAGAAGTCTTCATCTCCCACATGAACAGTTACTTTCATATTTCTGTTAATCCGACCTTTGATGCTGACGGCAATCTGGCAGGAGCTGTTCATGTTGCCCGAGACGTCACCAAACGCCGTGAGATGGAAGATCGTTTGCGGTATCTGAGTACCCACGATGAAATGACCAAGCTGTACAATCGCGCATTTTTTGAGGCTGAGGTAGAGCAGATTGAAAAGGGAAGAACTTCGCCGATTTCTGTTGTTATTGCGGATCTGGATGGTTTGAAGGAGGCGAACGATTGTTTCGGGCACGATTTTGGTGATGGCCTGATCCGGGCAGCAGCTGACCTGTTACGGGAAATTTTCCGGTCAGGAGATGCCATCGCCAGGATTGGTGGAGACGAGTTTGCCGTAATCCTGAAAGGGGTAGGGGAGGAGTTACTTGCCACCATCATGGACCGGGCACGTGAGATGCTTGAACATGGCGGACATTTGTCGGAACAAGGGCTGAAAGTTCGTTTTTCTCTTGGTTGTGCCACAACAGAGTATCCGTCGCGATTGCAGGAGGCTATCAGGGCTGCTGATATGGCCATGTATGAAGATAAAAAAGCCCGCAAACAGAAGGGAATTGAACTCTGAAGATGCGCCTGACGAGCGTTTTACTCCACCGTTTTTTGTTTGTTCTGTTGCTGTTTCTGGTCCCTTGCGGGGCAGATGCGGTCCAGTCACGCAGCCCCCAGCTGCTCTATCCTTCCTCCCAGCGGATCGTTATCTTTGTTGCCGATGGCTGAGGCTACTGCACCAGGGCGGAAAGTTATTTCGCCTCTCGTTCGATCCCCTTTGAGGTTCGGGACATCCAGAAACAGCACCGCTGGTACCGTGAATGGCATGACCATTTTCACGGCGATATCGTGCCGCTGATGGTGTTTGACAATGGCAGACAGGTTATTGACGGATTTGATCCAAAAGCACTTAACCAGGTTCTGAAAAAACTTGGTATCCCCGCTAAAAACAGGAAATAATCTTAGCAGCCATTTTGATACTCACTGGCACATCAGCACCTGCCGTACCGTTTCAACAGATCAGCGTACCGGTCCGCCAGCCCTTCCTCCACCTGTTGTTCCTGATACCTCCAGCTCCAGTTACCCAGGGCAACGCCTGGCCGGTTCATCCGTGCTTCTGTCGGCAGTTCCAGCAGATCCTGCATCGGGATGATCGCTGATACTGAAACCGACATCAGGGCGGCTCTCACCAGATCCTGAACCGGTTCCAGTCCGGGCAGCCCCAGGTAATCGTACATCTGTTCTTTCACTTTCGGGCTTAAGGCATCAAACCAGCCTTTACTGGTATCGTTGTCATGGGTGCCGGTATAGATGACGCTGTTGGGGACATGGTTGTGAGGCAGATACGGGTTGGCCGCATCGGAATCAAAGGCAAACTGCAGGATCTTCATGCCGGGCAGATGAAAATTGTCTCGTAATGTTTCAACTTCCGGCGTAATAACTCCCAGGTCTTCGGCAATAAAGGGAAGGTTGCCCAGGCTGGTCCTGATAGCATTAAAAAAAGCGACCCCCGGCCCCGGCAACCAGGCGCCGTGAACCGCAGTTTTGGCTGAGGCGGGAACATGCCAGGCAGCTTCAAAGCCACGAAAATGATCAATCCGCACCTGATCAAACAGGTCAAACATCTGCCGGAAACGGGCGATCCACCAGCTATACCCCTGCAGCGACATGGCGCTCCAGTTGTAAAGCGGATTACCCCACAACTGACCGGTGGCGCTAAAGTAGTCAGGCGGCACACCGGCCACTTCGGTTGGTTTGCCATTGAGATCAAGCAAAAACAGTTCCCGGTTGCACCAGACATCAGCAGAATCATGGGCCACAAAGATCGGAAGATCACCTATGATGGCAATACCCCGTTCTGTTGCAGCGGTTTTGATCCGCTGCCATTGGCGGAAAAACTGCCACTGCAGGTATTTCTGAACGCCGATTTCCGTTCCCAGTTTCGACGTGGCTTGTTGAACCGCCGCAGGATTTCTCAGGGCAATTTCTCGGGGCCAGCGATGCCAGGGCTTGTTTTTGTAATGGTTTTTCAAGGCGCGGAACAGGGCATAATCATGCAGCCAGAAGGTGCTGTCACAAAAATGCCAGAATTCATCCAGCCGGGTTGTGTGCCCCTGATTGAAGAAGGTGGTGGCAGCCTCGTGCAGTAATGCCTCTTTCCAGGGGATGACCTGTTCGAAATCAACCTGATCCCGGGGGAATTCATTCTCGATACGCTGTTGGGTCAGGTCACCTTCATCCACCAGCTGCTGCAGGTCAATCATCAGGTGATTACCGGCAAAGGCAGAGTAGGCTGAATACGGTGAATTGCCTGCAGCTGGCGGTGTCAGCGGCAAGACCTGCCAGAGTGAAAATTTGGCCGTTGCAAGGAAATTCAGAAAATCAATCAGTTGCTTGCCAAAAGTGCCGATTCCGCCCGGCCCTGGAAGAGAAGTCGGATGAAGCAAAACGCCTGCATGTCTTTTGGCTGTCATGGCTTACCTCATTAAAACGGATATAGTTTCTACTTGAATTACCTAATTTGTACGTTATAGTCAAACCATTCCACGCTCAGGACGTTATGTGCTTGATTCGGTATTCAACGATCTTGCTTCCCCCCATCTCAGGGCAAGAGCCATTGCAGTTGTTGCCGGCGATTTGAATATCGCCCGACGCAACTGGAACGCCTATCCGCCTGGACATCCCCAGATTGTAACCTCACTTCAGAAGCTTTCGGAATCGTTGAGTATACTGTGCAGCGACGGCAGCACCGTACGTCTTGGCATAACCCGTGACGGCCTGCTTCTGGAGGATGAGTTTGTTGAAAAGAATAACCAGATCTGCAGGAACGTTGCTGCTGTTTTTTTTGAGCGGGGGATCGGGGCGCTGATTGTCTATCATCCGCCAACCCGTGAAGAGCTGCTGGCCCTGCTGGGACTTCTTGTTTTAAAGCGGGAGGAGGTCTTTGCACAGGGTGGTATTGAAAAACTCTGGCAAGAAGCCGGTATTACATCGTTAGAGGTGCGCGGCATCCGCTATGACCGGTTTAGCGGAACAGAAGAAGAACATTTGCAGCAGGATGACGAAGAAGATGAAGCTGCAGGCTCTCACTGGGAACAGTTTGTGCGCCTGTTGCTGAAAGGTGACGTGGGACTTTCCGGTACTGATGCCCAGGGAGAGGTTCGGCCCGAGGTGCTGGCTGCAACCCTGAATGCCCATTTTGCCCGGCGCATGGGGGTGGGTAGCGGACTTTCAAGCAACACGCTGCGTAGTGTTACAGTCGCCATTCAACACATGTTTACGGTTTCCGGCTGCGAAGAGAGCGGCAGCGGAAGTCCGGCACAGGGTAGTGGTGGTAACCAGTCGGACTGGTCTGATCTGACATCGGTTGAACCGCTGTCGGTCAAGGCAGAACTGGCTGCTTTTATTGCCGCCCTTGATCCGGTGTTGCGGCGTCAGATCCTGAACGGTTTTTGTGAAGTTACTCCTGCTGATGAAGCTGTTGCAACAGAGCTGTTCCGGTACCTTGGTTCCGGAGTTCTGCAGGAGACCTATGCCTCTGCTGAGGAATACGCTGCTGCACCGCCGTTATTACAGGAAATCCTGAAGAAGCTGCTTCCCCATCTGGTTGACAGTTATGATACCAGTGCTGCTGATGATGAAATTCGCAGTAAAATGCAGACCTTGCTGCAGGAGCATCAGCGTGAAGCCTACATGCCGGATGAGTATATGCAGGGTTTGCTGGATACCTTGCATTCAGGGCAGCTCAAGCAGGTAGAAAACGCAGAACTGGTCGGATTGATGAACACGCTGAGCCCCCGGTTTATTGACAGCCGTGGCAGTGAAATTATCATGCAGCTGGTACTTGCAGATCCTGATGGTGAAATGGCAAAGGAGCTGATTCTTAATCTGGCTGATTTATGCGGTCACTTTCTTGAGCTGGGAGACTACGGTCAGGTTTTGAAGCTTCTGAGTCAGGCTGCTGACCCGCGTCTGCCGCACGTGCTGCGCAGCGCCATGCGTGATGCGTTCTGCCAACGTGAATTTCTGGATGAAATCCTGAGTGGGCTTACCATCTGGGGCAAGCCCAAATACGATCAGGTAGCTCTGCTGATTCAGGTACTGGGAAGGGCTTTTATTGATCCGCTGCTTGATCGTATGGCTGAAGAAGAAAACATGTCGTTACGCAGGTTCATGATGGACCGTGTGCAGTCCTTTGGCAGTGCGTCCCGTCCGTATCTGATGGCACGGCTGACTGACAGCCGCTGGTATGTGCTGCGTAACATCATCATCATGTTGCGTGCCCTTGGTCCGGCTCCGGAAAACGAGCAGCTTCGTCCGTTACTGAAACATTCCAACCAGAAAGTGCGGCATGAAGTGTTGAAATCACTGGTCATGTTCAATGATCCGATGGCTCAGCGCCAGGTGCTGCGTGACCTTGATTCCCCTGATCGGGAAACCCAGTTGATCGCCATTAATATGGCAGACCGTAACAGTTCGCCGGAAATGGCTCGTAAACTGTTAACACTGGTCACCACCGGCGGTTATAGTGCTGTTGAGTGTGAACTGAAATCGGCGGCAGTCCATGCTTTGGCTGAAATCAGCAGACCCGAGCTGCTGCCGGAGCTGGCCAGGATTTTGGCAGCCCGCAGTCTGCTGGCCTATAAGGCTTTAAGCCGGCTTAAGCTTGATGTTGTTCGATCGCTTGAACGTTACCCGGTCTCTGCTGCCCTGCCGCTTCTGGAACGGTTGTCCAAAGGAAATGATGATGTGGCGTTCCAGGCCGCTGAATCACTCAAAAATCTGCGGAGCAAGACACCATGAACAGCGGTACCGCAACGCATGAAATTCATGAATTTGTCCGGCATCTGCTTTCGGCGGTTGCTGCTGCATCGCTCTATACGCTCAATCATCCCCAGGTAAACCGCCTGGCTGATGCCGCCCACGCCAGCCTTGCCCGCGCCCTGGCAGAGCGGCCTGATATCGCACTGCTTGAGGTGGATGGCGAACTGGTGATTGATGGTGAGCCGCAACCGTTCTCGCTGGTACTTGACCGGTTTGTGCAGGTCTTGCACGAGCACCGTGTCGGCCATCTGCGTTTTCTGGCAGGCGCTCCACGCGCAGAAGTTGATACGCTCATTTCGCTGCTGGCCCGTCAGTCTGATTTTGAGGATGCCGGATCAACCGAACATATCCGGATCGGCAAGCTTGAGATGCCGGAGCAAGGTGGAGAAGAAGGCAGTCTTGGGGCTGCTGGTTCGGCTGAAGGTGGAACAGGCACAGGCGGCTCTGGCGCGGTCATGCTTAAAGATATTCCGGCATTGGAACTTGCCCGGCTTGGCGAAATTTATGAGGCGATCAAGCGGAAAGAACGGCTGAAGCCCAGCGGTATTGCTGCAACGGTGAGCGGGCTGGTGGAGGCGTTCCGGCGTGAAGGGGAGTCGTTGCTGGTGCTGGCAGCCCTGAGGGAACAGGATGAGTACACTTTTACCCATGCAGCCAATGTCTGTATTCTGACGCTGGCCCAGGCGATGTCTCTGGGGATTACCGGCCAGCTGCTGAACGATATCGGTATTGCTGCCATGCTGCATGATGTGGGCAAGATGTTTATTCCTGAAGAAATTCTGACCAAACCTGAAAAGCTGACCGATGCAGAGTTTGAACAGATGAAACAGCATCCGCTGCTTGGAGCCCGCTATCTGATGGAAACCCCCGGTGTACCGCGTCTGGCAGCTATTACTGCATTTGAGCACCACATGCGTTTTGATCAGTCAGGGTATCCTGTGGTGCCGCCAGGCTGGCAGCAAACAGTATCCAGCCAGATGACGGCCATTGCTGACTGTTTCGATGCCATGCGTACCCGCCGTCCCTATCAGGAACCGCGCGAGCCCAAAATAATTGCCAGCGTACTGGTTAAGGGCTCAGGAACCGAGTTTAATCCGCTGCTGGTCAGAAACATGCTGCTGCTTTTGTCCCGTTTGAACAGGATTTAAGGGGTTCGATAAATAGTACAATAGCGTCAGTCACTAGGCCTTGCTCGATCGGAAACCGGTATGAAAAAAGTCATCAAGGAGTTTTATGAACGGGAGTCGTCTGTCGGTATCCTGCTGATGCTGGTGACGGTTGCCGCACTGTTGCTGAAAAACTCTTCCCTGTCGGAGGCATACAACGGCTTTCTTCATACGCCGGTTGCAATCCAGTTCGGGGCGTTGAAGATTGCCAAGCCACTTTTGCTCTGGATCAATGATGGCCTGATGGCGGTATTTTTTCTGCTGGTGGGGCTTGAAGTAAAACGTGAATTGATACGGGGCAATTTGGCCTCCTGGAATCAGGCTGCTCTGCCGGTTATCGCCGCCATTGGCGGCATGGCC
>CAXNJF010000029.1:0-10492 GCA_964202585.1 Trichlorobacter sp.
TCCGAGATCGACGTACGACTGGAAAAACTTGGCAAGGAGCTTGGTGACATTTCTGAACGCTGGCAACGGGAAAAGGCCGCTGTTGACCGGGTGGTCGGGATCAGGAACCGCCTGGCCGATCTTAGAAAGAACAATACTCCGTCAGAAGGGGAGACGCCTGTTTCGCCCGAAGAGTTGGAGAAAGAACTGGCAACAGCTACCGCTGAACTTGAGGCGATCCAGGGCAGTGAAGCGATGGTCAAGTATGAGGTAGACCCGGATGTGGTGGCGCTGGTCATATCTGACTGGACCGGTATCCCGCTGGGCAAGGTGCTGCGTGATCAGGCCCAGAGCGTGCTGCATATGGAAGATGACCTGCTGGCCAGGATCAAGGGGCAGGATCACGCCATGCACCTGGTGACCGAGGTGATCAAGTCTACAAAATCCGGTATCGCCGATCCTAACCAGCCGATGGGGGTCTTTCTGTTTGTTGGTCCCAGTGGTGTTGGCAAGACCGAAACAGCCCTGACCGTGGCGGATATGATGTTTGGTGGCGAGCAGTACACCGTGACTGTCAACATGAGCGAATTCCAGGAGAAGCATACCGTCAGTCGGTTGATCGGCTCGCCCCCCGGTTATGTGGGCTATGGCGAGGGGGGAATGCTCACCGAAGCCGTGAGGAACAGGCCTTACTGCGTTGTGCTGCTGGATGAGGTTGAAAAAGCTCACCCGGATGTGCTGAACCTGTTTTATCAGGTTTTTGACAAGGGTGAGATGGGGGATGGCGAAGGCAGGGTGATCAACTTCCGTAATACGATCCTGTTCCTGACCAGCAACCTGGCAACCGATGTGATCACCGAGATGACCAAAGAGGGAGAAAAGCCGGAGATGGAGGTGCTGGTCTCCGCCATCAGGCCGATCCTCTCCAACTGGTTCAAGCCGGCTTTGCTGGCCCGGATGAATATCGTGCCATTCTATGCCCTTGACCCGGCAGCCATGAGCGGTATTGTCCGCCTGAAGCTGGACAAGCTGGGCAGACAGCTGCTGCACAGCAACAAGATGAAATTCAGCTATTCCGACACGGTGGTGGATACCATTGCAGCCCGCTGCACAGAGGTGGAGACCGGCGCCCGTAACATCGATTATATTGTGCGGGGTACGATCATGCCGCAACTCTCACAGGAGATCCTGAACCACATGGCAACTGGCGGGATGCCCTCGTCTGTAGCACTGGATATTGGTGAGGATGGTGGGTTCAGTATGTGTTTTGCGTAAGTCGTTCCCACCCCTGGCACCGCCGCAGCATGCCCGGTAGTGCTGTACACAAAGCACTGTTTGCAGGTTTGTTACTGGCCTCTTGCCTGCCGTCTGCGCCCCCATGGCTCTGGCGGCAGGCATTGCAACGGAAATATTGATGGGCTGGATCAATTACACCATGAAGACGAATCAGAACGGTTAAAATGCCTGAAAAGCTCAAAAACATGGGAATCAAGGGACGGCTGACCGTTCTGATGCTGGTTAGCGGGCTCTGTCTGCTGATCAGTGTTGCAGCGGTTATGCTGCCGTTTTACCGCTTGAACCTGACTTCCATAATTGGAACCCAGCAGACAACCCTGCTGGCCGCCATTCAGACCGAGATTGACGCCAAACTCTCCCTGGCACAGACCCAACTGGCTGCGGTTGCCGGGGTCATGCCACCTGAAGCGATGCAAAGCTCTGCAGCAGCCCTTCGTTTTCTGGAAAACCGGGTTGGTATTGCCCGTATTTTTGATAACGGCCTGGCAGTTCTGGATGCCAAGGGACGATTGATTGCCGAAACACCACCGCAACCACACCGCACTATTTTTGACTTCAGCCAGTACCCCTTTTTCAAGCAGGCGATCGCTACGCACGGCACAGTCATTTCGTCACCGTTCCGCTCCACCAAGCCCCCCCACCATCCGGTGGTGCAATTTTCCGCTCCGGTACGCGATCAGGCGGGAAGGGTAATCGGCCTTCTCTCTGGCGGACTGCGCCTTGACGGTAATAACGTCATCGGTTCCATCACCCATCATCGTATCGGCACAGGCGGGTATCTGTTTCTCTATTCCAAAGATCGGACCATGCTGGTACATCCTGATCCCAAACGGATCATGCAGCAGGATGTGCCGCCAGGAGTAAACCGCCTGTTTGACAAGGCCATTACCGGCTGGGAAGGGACCGGCAGAACCGTCAACTCCCGTGGGGTGGCGATGGTGGCCAGCTTCAGGCAGATCCAGCATGCTCCCTGGGTTCTTGCCTCCAACATTCCGGAACAGGAGGCGCTCAAACCTGCAAAGCACGCAGCAGTCATACTGGTGTTGATCGCCTCTCTGGTTGGATTGCTGGCCATGGTGGTTTCCTGGCTGGCTCTGCGTTCAATCACCAGCCCACTGGTGCAGTTTAGCGAGCATCTGGAACAGTTTGAATCAAGACAGGGAGATGAACGTCAGTTTGTCCTGGATGAAAAGGCGCCACAGGAGCTGCTGCTTCTGACAACGAGTTTTAACCGGATGCAACTGGGGCTTGATCAGCAGCAGGTTGCACTGGACAGCCAGTTGGAGCGGCTGCATGAACAGGCTCGGATGCTGGAGCAGGAGATTGCAGTTCGACAGCATACCGAACAAGAGCTGCAGGTTGCCCTTGCACGTAATCAGGCCGCAACCAGACTGCTGCAGATTGTGAGCGACAACGTGCCGGATCTGATCTGGGCCAAGGACCTGCAGCATCGCTACCTGTTCAGCAACAAGTCGAATAACGACACGCTACTCTACCCTGAGCGTCCGGATGAGCCTCTGGGTAAGCAGCATGACTTCTTTGCAGCCCGGATTCTATCGGAAAATCCTGAAAACCCGGATTGGTACCGTTTCAGCGAGCTCTGTGCTCAATCCGATGAAGCGACCCTGACCAGCCGCCAGCCGATGAGGTTCCAGGAGCATGGCATGGTCAAGGGGGAGCTTGTCTGTCTGGATGTCTACAAGGCACCGCTCCATGATCTGGACGGGCAGTTGATCGGCACGGTCGGTTCTGCCAGGATTGTGACCCGCGAGAGGGAGCTTGAGTACGAAAATGCACGATTGACACGACTCTACCGGATTCTGTCTGAAGTTAACCAGCAGATCATCCGCCGACCGGAACCGATGGAACTGTTGCAGCTTGTCTGCTCCACCCTGGTTGCAGACCAGAGCTTCAGCATGGCCTGGGTGGGGCTGCCTGATGGCATGGGCGGCTATTTCCCTGCCGTATCTACCGGGATACCCATTGAAAGATTGCAACAGTTCGGCAGCATCCCTCCTCCCGCCAATGACCGCAGGATTGTCCCCTATATCACCTCCCTGTGCGAAGGAGAACCGCGACAGCAGCCCTGTTGCATTTTAACTGCGCTCAGGGATGAACAGTCCTTTGACGCTGTTGCCTTGTACCTGATCCGTCCCACACAGGGGATGCCGGCTCTACTGGCCCTGCATACTGCAGACCCCCGACTCCTGACCCATGCAGCAGAACAAAGACTGCTTGATGAGTTGGTGGAAGACCTGGCCTATGCCCTGGATGTGGCTGAGCAGGATCGTGTCAGCTTGCAAAACCGGCAACAGCTGGAACTGGCCGCCACGGTTTTCGAAAACAGCAATGAAGGGATCGCTGTCACTGACTGTCATGGCAGGATCATCTCGGTTAACCGCGCTTTCTGTGAAATTACCGGCTATCAGTCCGAGGAGGTACTGGGAGAAACCCATCGACTGCTCAAGTCCGGTCGCCATGATCGTTCCTTTTACCAGGTCATGTGGCATACCCTGCTGGAGACCGGCAGGTGGCAGGGAGAGATCTGGAACCGGCGCAAGGATGGGCAGGTCTATCCGGAACTGCTCTCCATCAGCTCTGTCAGGGATGCACAGGGCTCGGTCAGTCGCTATATCTCGGTATTCACTGATATCAGTGGAGTCAAACAGACCCAGCAGCAGATTGAATATCTTGAGTGGCACGACCCACTCACCGATCTTCCCAATCGCCGGATGATCTGCAACCATCTGGCACAGGCCATTGATCTGGCACGACGCAAAGAGATGCCCATTGCCCTGCTCTGCCTTGATCTTGATCACTTCAAGGATATCAACGACAGCTTCGGCCACCTGACCGGTGACGCCCTGCTGCGTCTGACGGCCAAGCGGTTGCGTGAACGGATGCGCTCCAGCGATCTGGTGGCCCGATTGGGGGGTGATGAATTCATTGTGCTGCTGGAGGAGTTTGAAGAGCCTGAGCATATTCCGTTGATAGCCGAAGATATTATTACACTCTTGCAGCAACCGTTCCGGCTTGACACCGGCATTGAACTGCAGAGCGGGGTCAGTATCGGTATCGCTCTTTTCCCGGACCATGGCCAGAGCGCCATGGAGCTGTTACAGCAGGCCGATGCCGCCCTGTATCAGGCCAAGCAGCAGGGGCGCGGGCGCTTTGCCTACTACCGTGACGATATGACTGAAAAGGCTCTGGAACGGATTAATCTGGGCAACTACCTGCGGCGGGCCGTTGAAAAAGAGGAGCTGCTGGTTTACTACCAGCCCCAGGTGGAAAGTGATACCAGCCGGATTATCGGAGCTGAGGCGCTGATGCGCTGGCAGAATCCTGCTCTGGGGTTGGTCTCTCCAACACGGTTTATCCCGTTGGCCGAAGAGATTGGCTGTATTATCCCGATGGGAGAGTGGATCCTGCGTCACACCTGCCTGCAGGGACGCCAGTGGCTGGATCAGGGGCTCCCCCCCATCACGCTGGCAGTAAACCTTTCGCCGGCTCAGATCCACCAGCCTGGACTTGTGGATCTGGTGCAGCATATCCTGGATACCACCGGGTATCCGGCAGAACTGCTGGAGCTGGAGCTGACCGAATCAGCCCTGATGCAACATGAAGAGGAGACCATTGCCCTGCTGAACGATCTGAAGGGGTTGGGCATAAAACTCGCGCTGGATGATTTTGGTACCGGGTATTCCTCCCTGTCCTACCTGAAGCACTTCCCTCTTGATCTGCTGAAGGTTGACAAATCGTTTGTTGATGACCTGCCAAACGGAGTCAAGGATCTCAAGATTGTCACGACCATTGTACAGATGGGGCGGAGCCTGGGCTTTCAGTTACTGGCTGAGGGGGTTGAACGGGAGGTGCAGCGCGACTGCCTGCATAACCTGGGATGCAATTTCTACCAGGGGTATCTCTTTAGCAAACCGTTACCGGCAGAGGGGTTTGCAGAACTGCTGCTCCGGCAGAAGTCCTCTGCAGACGGTATCTGAATGTTGTTCACACCGGAGCCGGCCGATCTGCCGGAGCTGCATGGTTATCTATAGCTGGCAGGTCGTACTCTTCATCGATTCCAGTTCTTTCACCACCTCGGATGACTGGGCGCGACGTTCCTCCATGTTATCAAACATGCCATGCACCATGGAGCTGACCGACTCCACAGTCCGCCTTATCCTGCGGCCATCTTCAACCTGACTTGAAGTGGACTGGACCATTTCATGGGCCATCTCCTTGATGGTCTCTATGGCCCGGGCGATGCTGCGGGTAGCCTTGGCCTGATCCTTGGAACCGTTGAAAATCTGGGAGGTCATGCTACTGATATCCTCCATGGATTTTGCCACCATCTGGACACTCAGCGACTGTTCCTCTGTTGCCAGCTTGATCTCCGAGGTCATCTCCATCGAACAGACCGAGCGGTCGTAGATCGCCTGCAGGGTCTCACCCATGACATGCCCCAGCTCCACCCCGCGATGCACCAGCCCCTTGGTTGCGGTGATGTTATCGGCAGCCTGACGGGACTCAAACATGATTTCATCGATAATGCCGTTAATCTCGCCGGTAGAGTGTCCTGTCTGTAACGAAAGGTTGCGGATTTCATCCGCAACAACACCGAAGCTTTTGCCGTACTCACCGGCCTGGGCTGCAATGATCGAGGCGTTCAGGGCCAGCAGGTTGGTCCGCTTGGTGATATCGTTGATGACATTGACGATATTCTCAATCCGGGTACTCTTTTCAGCCAGGCGGGTTATGCCGGCGTAGGATTCTTCAACTGAATGCTGAATCTCTGCCAGCGAACCGATGGTTTCATTGACGGCTGAACGGCCCTCTGCGGTCTGGGCCTGCACCTGGCTGGAGACCTCGTGGGATATGGCTGCGCTCCGCTCAACACTGGTGATGTTTCCGGTAATCTGCTCCATTGCAGAGGCCGATTGATGTACAATCCCGGCCAGGGTGTCAAGGTTGCGGGAAACTTCTTCAATAGCCACCGAGATCTCGTTAACCGCCGTGCTGGTCTCGTCAACCGAAGCCATGGCCCCTTCAGCTGCAGAGGCGATCACTGCAGCGCCATCCACCACAGACTCGATACTCTCTTTCAGGTCGCTCACATTGTGGGAATACTGATTCCGGTGGGACAGAAGGAACGAGAATGAACTCTCAAGCTCGCTGGTCAGGGTGTCTATGGAGGTCAGCAGGTTGATACGGGTAATCGAGTTGGCAATCTGATCGGCAAACAGCATGATTGTATCAAGATCAGATTCGTTCAACGCTCGCCGGGATCGCTTGTTGTCAATGGCAAAGGCCCCCACCGCCTCTCCTTTTACCACCATGGGACAGATGATGAAGTTCTTGGAGCGGAGTACCTCAATCCGGTCGTAGGGGGGCTGCAGGTGGTAGCTGCTGTCAAAGCGCGAAATATCGTCAATCAGATATGGTTTCCGTTCACTCAGGCTTTTATAAATCACTCCGATTGACGGATCAACCGGCAGCTCAATCCCTTCAACCTCACGGGCAAGACTGCCGCTAGCCGTGATAAAGCGAAGACAACTGCCGTTTTTTGACGTCATCAGTATATTGACCCGTTCGTACCCCAACACATCATGCAGGCCTTCAGCACAGAGCAGAAGAACTTCGTCAAGGTTAAGCGAGGTCTGAATCCGGCTGCTGATGTGATGAAAGTTCTTGATGTTTTTATCAAGCACCTTGAAACGGTTTTCAAAAATTTCTTTCTGTGATGCAACCTCCTGGTGCAGTTCATCAAGTTCTTGCGCCCGGTGCTCCAGCTCATCGCCGTTCCTGCCGATCAAAAAGCCGGTCGTAGCCAGTACCAGTGCGGTGCCAACCCCCATATAGAGGTACAACAAACGGTGCTCGGTATCGCGGACGATATCGCCAAACAGTTGGGCAACAAGCGGCTGGGATGGATCATGAAACATCACCAGCCGAAAAAACAGCCAACCCAGCGGAGCGCCGATCCCCATAAAAAAACCGAGCAGGGAGTAAGTTTTGCAGTGACTGCAGCGATTCATGATACCCCCTGGCAATCAGGTCCCTGACGATATTTTTTCTTCAATGTCAGTAAAGATCTCATCCATTACCTTTTCGGCGTCTGCCATGTTGTAGGCGATGATATTGCGCAGGTGTGTATAGGAATCGAGATCAATTTTTTCAAAACGAAAGCCGATCCCGTCCTCAGTAATCCTGCAGACCCGCCCCAGAAAACTGACCGCTATCTCCGGATCAGTACCTTCCAGCGTGATAACCAGATCAGCAGCTTCGCCGTCCGGCAGCTTTTCTGATGTTTCAAGAAAGAGCCCGTTCATGGACAGATTACTGACCTTACCCTGAAAACTGCGGCCTTCAACCGTGGCGGTTACCGTGACGTGAAACGGTACCCTGGAAAATTTTCTGGTGCTCATGGCGTTCACCTCATAGGCAACAAAGCAAAAAAATAATCGCCGCGAAAGAACGCAAGGAACACAAAAAACAGCATGTCGTTAGCATGTCTGAAACAACCGGAAAGAAGATCGGCTCTTTTAACCAACCGGTTTTCTTTTGCCTTCTGTGCGTTCTCTTGCGGCTGACAACCGTTTCCAGCGTTAGGCTTTACCCGCAGATCCCAAGACTGATTCATTCTTGTGCTTGATCAATTTAACCAGTTCCTTGCGCGCTTCTCCCAGATACTTGCGAGGATCAAACTCTTTAGGATCCTTGGCAAAATATTCCCGTATCTTGGCGGTTACGGCCAGACGGCCATCCGAATCAATATTGATCTTGCAGACCGCACTTGCTGCTGCCTGACGCAGTTGCTCCTCGGGAACACCAACCGCACCAGCCATAGAGCCGCCATACTGGTTGATCAGGTCAACATATTCCTGCACCACCGATGAAGCGCCATGCAGCACGATCGGGAAGCCGGGCAGCCGTCTTTCGCACTCGGCCAGAATATCAAAGCGCAGCGGCGGCACCGGCTGACCAGCCTTGAACTTGTACGCACCGTGGCTGGTGCCGATGGAAATAGCCAGCGAATCCACCCCGGTCTTCTTCACAAAATCTTCAACCTCTTCCGGCTTGGTGTAGGTTGAATGCTCGGCAGAGACTTCGTCCTCAATCCCGGCCAAAACCCCCAGCTCCCCCTCAACGCTCACGTCAAACTGGTGCGCATATTCCACCACCTTCTTGCACAGCGCCACATTCTCCTCATAGGGCAGATGGGAACCATCTATCATGACGGAAGAGAAACCGCTGTCCACGCAGGACTTGCAGAGCTCAAAGGAATCACCGTGATCAAGATGCAGACAGATCGGAATATTTGAATCAAGTTCGCGAGCCATCTGAACCGCCCCCATGGCCATAAAACGCAGCATGGTCTCATTGGCGTAGCTGCGTGCTCCCTTGGAAACCTGGATAATGACCGGGGAGCTGGTCTCAACGCAGGCGACCACAATTGCCTGAAGCTGCTCAAGGTTGTTGAAGTTGTAGGCCGGTATTGCATACTTGCCTGCCATCGCCTTTGCAAACATCTCTTTGGTGTTGGCCAGCCCCAGCTCACTGTAATGTACCTGTTTCTTCTCCATGATTTCCTCCTGGCAAATGTGGTGTAAGAAAGCTTCTGTACCCTTGCAAAGACAAGGTAAACAGTGTTTATATGTACCACCGAACCAGGAGCATGGCAAGGGCGATACCAATAAAAAACAGCCCGGAGTACCCGATCAAATGGCATGCATCATACCGTTTAGCCCCCCGTTGCTTGACACACACTGTATTGTTGACGCTCGCACCCCGCTGGAGTTTGCCGAAGATCACCTGCCCGGTGCGATCAACGTACCGATCCTGACCAATGCGGAGCGTGTTGAAATTGGCACCCTCTACAAACAGCAGGGGCCGCAGCTTGCCCGAATACGCGGGCTGGAGCTGACCTGTCACCGCTTTCCTGCCATTGTTGCCACGATAGCCGAAGCAGCCAAGGGGCGCCCGATACTGGTCTACTGCTGGCGAGGCGGCCTGCGCAGCGAATCCATCGCCATGCTGCTTGAGATGACCGGCTACCCGGTAGTCAAGCTGGCTGGTGGCTACAAATCATTTCGTTCTAACGTCAGCGTTTTTTTTGAAGCGGTCAGTCTGCCGGTGCAACTGGTGGTACTGCACGGCATGACCGGTTCCGGCAAGACCGAATTTCTGCTGCAACTGCCCCGTAATCGCTACACCGTGATTGATCTGGAAGGGCTGGCACGTCACCGGGGTTCGGCTTTTGGCGCTCTGGGGATGGGGGAGCAACCGCCCCAGAAACTTTTTGAGTCCCTGCTCTGGAACGCATTTCGTCAGGCACCTGTCGATCGACCGATTGTCGTTGAGGGGGAAAGCAAACGGATCGGGCGGGTCACCCTGCCGGGCAACCTGCATGAAGTGATGGCTGAAAGCACGAAGGTCTGGTGCAATGTCTCGGTGGCAACCAGGGTCAAGCGGCTCTCCGCCGAGTATGCGCTGGAAGAGTACCGCCAGCCGATGGCGGAAGCGTTGGAGCGGATCAAAAAGAAACTGGGGGGGCCGCAGTACGAGGAACTGCAGCACAAGCTTGCTGCATGGGATATTTCCGGCGTGGCCCAGGACTTGATCGAACAATATTATGACAAACTTTACTACCGGGTCCGAAAATGGGAGCCGGAAGGAACCATCAGTTTAGAGGAGTATGCTGTTGCAGAGCAGGAGCTGGCAGAGATTTGTGGTGCCTGAACATGCAACGGGAGGACAGACGGATGCGTTTCGTGGATCAAGGGGATACATAAGGTAGCGTCTCGAAACCACGAAAAATCAGGCTTTTGAAAGAGGCTCTACTGTATAGAGAGAGTAAATTCGCCATACTTCGAGATAACGCACGAGACCTCACTCCCCTGCAGTACGTATTTAAATGCCTTCCTGAAGCCGGCCCAGAAAGTCTTTTTCTTGACTTGCGTCAAAAATAACGTATAAGAAATGCATTCTTAAAAAACTCCAATATAGTTAATTATTTATATAGATATCCATATATTTAAACCTCTCCAAAGAGGTTAACCCAAAGAAGGAGGAAAATGCGTATGAAGTTACACAGTATCATCGCACAAGCGGCACTGCTGCTGGGGCTCTCCCTGGCAACAACTGCCACCGCCGGGAACCATGCCGATTATGTCGGCAACGGCCCTTTCAAGAGCGGCCCTGAAGTGACCAAGAAGTGTAT
>CAXNJF010000030.1:0-10414 GCA_964202585.1 Trichlorobacter sp.
GATCCTTTCCAGATCAGGGCGAAGACAAAGACCAGACCAAGACAGATAATTCCGTTGGCAATCGGCGAGTCCTTCATTTCCATGTAAATTTTCGCAATGTAGTAAATGTTTAGAATGCAGAGGAAGAACCAGACGGTATTGTTCATCATGCGGTAGTTTCTGAGAACGTAAAGCGTAGGCTTGGGATTCAGGCTGATAACAATAATGCTTACCAGAACAATTAACACGGTACCCAGATAAATGGTCTTTTTTGAGCCGGTTATCTCAAGTGTGCGGGTAAATAAGTAGTATTCCTGAATACCGTGGCTGACCAGAAGAATAGATATGGTACCGATCATGAAGTGAATTGCGATCATGACGGTAAAAGTTTCATGCCAGGGGTTGAGTTGGAATGACTGGCTCCAGAACAGAAGGAAGAAGCCGATGCCGATACTGGTCCAGATACGGGAGTTGTTCATGCTGAAGTAGAGGCTGATTGAAGCTGCTATCAACCAGCAGAATACGGTGAACAGAGATGTGTAGTCAATAATTACCGCATTGTAAATCTTGGGTAAAAAAGGAAATATTGAAGTTAATGCTTGAAAAAATCCTGTTAAATCCATAACGCCTCCTCTAAATCTGCGCTGGGCGGAATATTAAATTAAATGAGTGCTGCCTGGGCAGAGATTGCTTCTTTCATCTCTTTAATTTTGTTGGAGCTGGCCAGTAATTTTGAACCTTTTTCTATGGCAGCAAGAAACTCCTGAAGTTTTTCAGGAATTTTGAGTGCTGACGCACCACCGATATTCATTAACTCTTTTTCAGCCAGTGTCCTGCCAAGTTTTCCAACATGCTGGTTGGCCAAATCAATGATGGCAGTTTCAACATCTGCAGCAGACGCCTTGGCTGTGCTTGCAGGTGCGGTAGAAACAGCCTCTGCTATCGGTGCGGCGGATGCGGACGGTGTGGCAAAAATGTTACCTGATGATGCTTCCCAAAGGGAGCGGATATCAACCAGCCCAGCCAGATCAAGTACAAAGCCGTCAGTGTCGGCAAGGACTTTCAGATCAATCCGGGCACCAGGCAGGCCTGCTATCTGCTGCACTTCACCAGCGGAAGTCTCAATGCCGCTTGAGGCATCATGAAAAAAGCCAACGGTGGCACCATTGCGATAGAAGATTAATCCGGCCCGATCCGGGGTGTAAATCTTGAGCGTGGCAGTCATCTGTTCTGACTTGACCCGGTCAAGCAATGCCTTGAAATCAATCAGTTTTATTTCCTGGCTGTCAATGGTTGCCAGCCCCCCCACTAAAGCCATTACCGCCAAGGTAATATCCTTAGAGAGTGCATACACACTAAAGGTACCACTGGATGCAAGCAGCATCAGTTCAACCAGCGACTGCAACGCTGCCTGCTCCTTGATCTCTTTGCCGTCACGGTACACAATGGCGGTAACCAGTTTGCCTTCGTCATAAACCAGAGCACAGTCGGCTGCAGGAAAGTCAAACATGGCACAACCGGTCAGTTTACCATTTTTAAGCTTTTCCAATGCGTCAGGGAGTTGTAACTTCGAGATCGGGACATTTTCGGCCAGCGGGTTTCCTTTTGGCAACAGAAACATAATGGAGATCCCTCAATGTGGAGTGGCAGGGACGGCCCCTGCTAAGTGTACGGATAGAAGTTCACCGGCACCGGCTGCCGGACATTGCAGCATTGTAACTAATGAAATGCGTCTGTCAAGCTCTGTGCGAAAAAAATGTTTAATTTTTCGTAACATAACAGCGTTTTGTGTTTTCCGGATACTAATTTATGTCTTATGAACGTCCGATTCTAATATCTCTGCTCTTTCTTGTGGCCGGCTGTCTCGTTCAGCACCAACTGGCGATTCCGTTTTCCAATCTTGTGCCGGTCATGTTCTTAACGGCATGTTGTGTTTCGTTATTGTTAAAAAAACAGATTCTTTTTGTCAGCATGCTTGCACTGTTCTGGATGGCTTGGGGTATGGCAGCGCTGGCACCTCGACTGGATCAAAATATATCTAAGACCGGGATTGCCCGCTTTGATGGCAAGGAGATCGGTATTGAAGGGGTGGTAAAAAACCGCCCGATGTTTCTGCCTGAAGGACAGCGATTTGAATTACAGGTTGAACATATTATTGCTGACGAAAAAGCGCTTCCGGTTGCAGGAGTTGTGCTGATAACCATTGCCAGTGGGCAGGGCACCTGGTTGACCGGTGACCGTATCCGTTGTGTGACAAAAATACGGGTGCCCCGTTTACTTGGATTGCCCGGCGAGTTTGACTATCCCCGCTATCTGGCATTACGTGGTGTCAATGCCACTGCGTTTATAAAGGATGCTGACAGTGTTGTGTTGATGCGTGGTACTGCCATCCCATCTCTGCAGCGTATACCAGACCAAATGGCCCTGAGCAGCCAACAGTTTATCCGGCAGTCTTTGTCAAATCCCGGCCAGCGCAGTGTGGTGCTGGCCCTGGCAACCGGCAGTCAGCAAGAGATTTCGCCAGATCTGGCAACAGCATACAGCCGGGCCGGAGTCTCTCATATCCTATCGGTTTCCGGCTTCCATGTCGGGGTAGTGACGATTGTCTGGGTTTTTCTTCTACGATGGCTAATGCTCCGCTGGGAATGGCTGGCCTTGCGGTTTGATGTTCGCAGAATTGCGTTGATCAGCGCATTGCCGGTTATGGTGCTGTACCTGCTGTTTACGGGCGGGGCTCCTGCAACGGCGCGATCTGTGCTGATGTTGTCAGCAGTGGTTCTGGCAATCTGGAGTGAGCGGGAGACCGATGCACTGGATTCCTTGCTTGCAGCTGCCTTTCTGCTGCTGTTGTTCAATCCTGCCAATCTGTTTGATCTCTCGTTTCAACTGTCATTTTTTGCACTGTGGGGGCTTTTAGTTCTGACACCGCTTCTTGCAGCGCCATTTGAGCGTTTGATAAAGCAGAGTTGGCAACGTGCGTTGTTGTTATTTTGCTCTGCTTCTCTGGCTGCTACCCTGGCGACGATGATTCCGGTATTGGCCTCATTTCACCAGGCCTCCTTTACCGGAATTGCAGCCAATCTGGTTGTGGTGCCGCTCTTGGGTTACGGCGCCACGGTTTTGGCAACTGCTGCGGTTCCCCTGATTTTTTTACTACCCGGTTTAGCCGGTCTTTTACTTCAATTGGCAGGTTGGCTGGTGCAATTCAGTAATGTCTTTGTCATCTGGATAGCCAGGATGCCGGTGTTGCATAGTTTCAGTATCGGCTCTGCAGATATTCTGGCAACCGTAATCCTGTTGGCACTGATCAGTTTTGTCTGTTCAACACGAATAAAAATGCTGGTTAGCTCAGTAGTTCTGATCGGATTGACAATAGTACATTTCTGGCCAGATCTCCCGGATAACAGAAATCTGAGAATGGCGTTTCTGAGTGTGGGACAGGGGGATAGTACCCTGATCAGATTCCCGGATGGCCGCACCATGCTGGTTGATGGTGGCGGGTACCTGAAGGATAACGGCAAGGATTTTGGTGAGCGGTATCTGGTACCGGCGCTGCACAGTCTGAAGGTAAAACGGATCGACCTGATGGTGCTGACCCATCCCCACCCTGATCATTTGGGAGGACTGCCTGCGGTTGCAGAGGAATTCGAGGTGAAAGAGTTCTGGCAAGGATCGGAGGCTGGACAGGGGACAGAGTATCAACGTCTTTTCAGGTCTTTAAAACGACAGCAAACAAGCATCCGCGTTTTGAAACAGGGCGATCAACCCCTGCGTGCGCAGAACCTGGTGATTACCGTCATGTCTCCGCCGGACAAATCAGATCCAAAAACAGGGGAAAATGATAAATCTCTGGTGCTTCATCTGAACTATGGCAATTTTAGTACTCTCATGATGGGGGATGCCGGTTTTGTTGTTGAAGAGGAATTACTCAAGCAGGGAATAGGCAAAACCACGGTGTTGAAGGTAGGGCACCATGGCAGCAAATCAGCAAGCGGTGAGCTGTTCCTGGATAGAATAAAACCTGAAATTGCTGTGTTTTCTGCTGGATACAACAATGGTTTTGGCCTGCCGGCAGCGGTAACCGTTGATAAAATAAGACAACGGGGTATAGGCTTCTTTCGTACCGACCAGCAGGGCAGCATTTTAATTGAAAGCGACGGGACGGTCTTTTCTGCGGCTTTGCTTCCAAGAGACAGCAGACTGGTTACCTTTGCCAGACGTTTTGTTTTGACAGGTACTCACCTGCTGCGATAATAATTTAACGCTTATATCTAAACTCCAGGTACATATTCTCATGCCCGATACCCATCTGATGGATCAAATACTGATCGTTGAAGACGATCGTTTTTTCCGCGAACTGTATGCCGACCTGCTTCGGCAGGCAGGTCACGGGGTTGAAACAGCCTGCTCCGGTGAAGAAGCCATTGAAATGCTTTTCGATTCACGGTTTGGACTGGTGGTATCTGATCTGACCATGCCGGGAATTTCCGGTCTTGATCTGCTGGTCAAGATTAAATCTCAAGACCCTTCTATTGATGTCATTCTGGTAACGGCCAATGCAGACCTTGAGTCGGCTCTCTTTTCCATTAAACATGGTGCCCGTGATTTTTTGTTGAAACCGATCAACTCTGATGAACTGCTGCACTCAGTACGACTCTGCATGGAGCAACGCCGTTTATTGGATGAAAATGTTGAGTTACGCAATATGTTGGGATTGTTGCAGACCAGCCAGGCGCTTGCAAGCTGCCTTGATCTGGAAGGGGTCTGCCATCTGGCGGTTGATGCCCTGGCCCGTGAGGTTGGTGTAGGACGGGGTATCGGCATGGTGCATCTTGATGGGGAGTTTACGGTCAAAGAGCTGAAAGGTCTTAATGAAGCAACAGCCGACCAGCTGCGCAAGATCATGGCGCCATCGCTGCGCAAACGCTCCTCCCACAAGGGACAACCGGTACGAATACTATTGCCGGCCGGTCATGCTGAACTTGATCATGTTGATCTTCACGAGGCAATTCTTTTTCCGCTTGCCATCCGGAGCAGTTGTCCCGGCATGATTGTCCTGTTCAATGACCCAGGCCAGATGCTGCCAACGCCGAAAAATGAAAGAAATATAGCTTTTCTGGAAGAGCACGGTGCCCGTGCACTGGATAATGCCCTGAGGTTTACCTCTACCCGTGATCTGCTCTACATAGACGAGTTGTCCGGTCTCTTCAACTACCGCTACCTGAAGGTGGCGCTGGAGCGGGAGATCAAACGCGCTGACCGCTACTCAACCCATTTGTCCATAGTGTTTCTGGATCTGGATAATTTCAAAGGGGTTAATGACACCTATGGTCACCTGGTGGGCAGCAATTTGCTGAAGGAGATCGGTACGCTGCTCAAGAAATCGGTCCGCGAAGTGGATGTTGTAATCCGCTACGGTGGTGACGAATACACCATCATTCTGGTTGAAACAGGACCTGATGCTGCCATGCAGGTTGGAGAACGTATCCGCAACACGATAGAAAGACACAACTTTCTCGCTCGGGAAGGGTATCAGATCCGACTGACAGCCAGCCTGGGATTTGCCTGCTACCCTGAAGATACTACCGGTATTGATGAACTGCTGGCCATGGCTGACAAGGCCATGTACGCCGGGAAGGCAGCAGGGAAAAATTGTGTCTACCGTATTGTCAGCCCGTTGGCAGGTGGTGATATGAAAACGAAGGAGCACCCATGAGCATTACCGGTATCAAAGGATTTAATGATCTTCTGCCAACCGAATCCGGGCTTTGGCAGTTTATTGAACAGACCGCCCGGCAGGTATTTGCCTGCTATGGCTTTAATGAGATTCGGGTTCCGATCGTTGAAAAGACAGAGCTGTTCTGCCGTTCAATTGGTGACACCACTGATATCGTTGAAAAAGAGATGTACACCTTTACCGACAAGGGGGGCAACAGCCTGACCCTGCGTCCTGAAGGCACCGCCAGTGTGATGCGGGCACTGATTGAACACAAGCTGTATGCCCTGGACAGCATCAATAAACTGTACTATATGGGGCCGATGTTTCGCCATGAACGTCCCCAGAAAGGGCGTTATCGCCAGTTTCACCAGATAGGGGCTGAGGTAACCGGTGCAGCAGATCCGCTGATTGATGCCCAGGTACTGTTGATGGTGAGCCGCTTGTTTCAGCAACTGGGCTTGACTGAACCACGCCTGCAGATCAATTCGCTTGGCTGCCCTGTCTGTCGTCCAGCCTACCGTGAAGCACTGGTGACCTTTCTTGCTGAACGTCAGATTGCTCTGTGCGAGGATTGCCGTCGTCGCCAGACCACCAACCCGCTTCGGGCTCTGGATTGCAAGGTGCCGGGCTGTGTTGAAGCCACTCAGGGGGCTCCGGCCATGCTTGAGCACCTCTGTGCTGATTGTGATGATCATTTTGGCAAGGTACAGGGCTATCTGACCGCAGCTTCAGTGCAATTTAGCCTGAACCCCCGCATGGTACGCGGGCTTGACTATTACACCCGTACCACCTTTGAACTGGTGACCGGCTTGCTGGGAGCGCAGTCAGCCGTGGCAGCCGGTGGGCGCTATGATGGCCTGATTGAACAACTGGGGGGGCCGGCAGTTCCGGGGATCGGTTTTGCCCTTGGGGTGGAGCGGGTAGCATTGTTGCTGGGAGATCGCAGTTTTGAGCGATCACCGGATCTGTTTATTGCCGTGATGGGAGATGCCGCCCGGACAGCAGGTTTTCGCTTGATGGCTGCCTTGCAGGATCAGGGGTTCTGGGTTGAGACCGACTGTGAAGGAAAGAGTCTGAAGAGTCAGATGCGTCGGGCTGACAAGCTGAAAGCTCGTTACAGCATGGTGCTGGGGGATACGGAGTTAACTGCAGGTGTTGGCGCCGTGAAGCGAATGGCTGAGGGCAGTCAACAAACCGTCAATCTGGATGCTGCAGCACTGGCGGCTGTTATCACTGGAGGTGAACAGGTATGAATTATCCGGTCTGGTTTGTTCCCACATTTGGCGGTGGTCTGCTGATCGCCCTGGTGGCGATTGTCCATGTTTTTGTTTCCCACTTTGCCGTGGGTGGGGGGCTCTACCTGGTTATGGCTGAACGCAAGGCCATTCGGGAGAAGAGTCAGGCAATCATGGCGTTTGTCAAAAAGCATACGAAGTTCTTTATGCTTTTAACCATGGTCTTCGGCGGTCTGACCGGCGTTGCCATCTGGTTTGTGATCTCTCTGATCCACCCGGCAGCCACCTCCATCCTGATCCATACCTTTGTGTTCGGCTGGGCAGCAGAATGGGTCTTCTTTCTGGTTGAGATTGTGGCTCTGTTTGTCTACTTCTACACCTTTGGCAAGATGGATGACCGCACCCACCAGATTATTGGCTGGATCTATTTTGGCGCAGCCTGGATGAGCCTGTTTCTGATCAACGGGATCATAGACTTCATGCTGACCCCCGGTACCTGGCTCAGCAACAATGACTTCTGGTACGGCTTTTTCAATCCTACCTTCTGGCCATCCCTGTTCTTCCGCAGCTTCATGTGTTTTATGCTGGCCGGTTGTTATGGATTTCTGACTGCTACGTTTCTGGAGGACGAGCAGGCCCGGCACAGGATGATCCGCTATTCCGGAGTCTGGGCGCTGGTTTCACTGATTCTGTCGGTTCCGGCAGGCTGGTGGTATATCTCGGTACTGCCTGAAAAGGCCCGTGGTCTGGTTGACGGAGCTTCTCCCACCATTGCCAAGGCTGCCACGGTTGCGGCTTTCTCTTCAGCTGCCCTGGCCGGCCTGGTCATCACGCTGATCCTTTTGAATCCAAAGGCCCGCACCAGGGCAATGACGGTGATTGTGATGATTGCGGCAATGGGGTACATGGGGGCCTTTGAATGGACCCGCGAAGCTGCCCGGCGCCCCTATGTCATCAATGAAGTGATGTATTCCAATGGAATCCTCAAAAAAGAGGTGGAGCGGATCAATCAGGAAGGGTTCCTGAAAAATGCAAAATGGGTTCAGAATAAAGTGGTGACCGAGGCAAACCAGCTTGAGGCGGGGCGGGAGCTGTTTCTGCACCAGTGTTTTGCCTGCCACACTCTGGGCGGTTTCAATAATGACATTGTCAGCCGTACCAAAAACATGAGTTATGGGGCGATGCGCAAGTATCTGGCAACGATTCATGAAAAACGCTATTTCATGCCCCCTTTTGTAGGTAACGAGTCTGAACTGAAGGCGCTGGCAGCCTACCTGACTGCCGGACTGCACAAAAAACCGCTGGGTGATGATTCTGGCACCGGAGGTGATCGGGGCAAGGTGCTGTTTGAAGAAAACTGCGCTGCCTGTCATGGTGCCGATAGTTTGAAGCCCAGGATGTCTGGCTGGTCCAGGGAACAGGTACGAGCCTCGCTGGATAAACTGCCTGCCCTGAATCCGGCAATGCCTGATTACAAAGCCCCTGCTGCTGATAAGGATGCCATGGCCGGCTATATGTTCAGTCTTAATAACCCGGGTGCTGCTGCGCCGGCAAAGGATCAGGGGGCAACCCTGTATGAGGAAAACTGTGCTGCCTGTCACAGCCTTGATCAGATCAAACCCAAAATGAACGGGTGGTCACGTGAGAAAATGCGTGCATCATTGGATAAACTTTCTGCTTTGAATCCGGCTATGCCCGATTACACCGGTACTCCGGCTGAAAAAGACGCAATGGCCGACTACATGGCAAAACAGACAGGAGGTGCCAAATGAATCCGGCTACCCTGATACCAACTGCTGATACCCTGACCGCTCATTGGGGCTGGTTCCAGTTTCTACTGATGTTGACCTTTCCGTTGCACCTGTTTGCCATGAACGCCATGCTGGGGGCGGCACTGACCGCGTTTATTTCCCACCTGGTTCCAGGCCGGCCTCACCGGGAACTGTCTCATCAGCTGGCCAAAGCGCTGCCGTTTCTGGTTGCTTTTACCGTCAACCTGGGAGTTGCTCCGCTGCTGTTTGTCAACGTGATTTACGGCCATCTGCTCTATTCCAGCACCGTACTGATGGGGCTGTTTTGGCTGGCTGTGATCCCGATCATGATTCTTGCGTACTACATGATCTATATCTATGATTTCAGCTTTAAAAAGCTGGGAAATATGGCCATGTTTCTGCTGTTGGCAGCCTTGGCGCTGTTGATGACCGTGGGTTTTATCTTCACCAATAATATGACGATGATGATTTCCCCCACCAGCTGGAGCCGCTGGTTTGCCGCACCGGGCGGCACGCTGCTTAATCTGGCTGACCCGACCCTGTTGTCCCGTTACCTGCATATGATGACAGGATCATTAGCAGTGGGTGGTCTCTTCGTGGCGCTTTATGCCAGAACCGTTTTGAAAAATGATGCTGAAGTTGCTGAAGCAGGTACAAAACTGGGGATGCAGCTTTTTACCTGGTTAACCGGGCTGCAGCTGCTGGTGGGGTCCTGGTATCTGCTGACCCTGCCGACCGAGGTGATGAAGCGGTTTATGGGAAGCAACATGATTGCCACCGGACTGCTGGCAGCCGGTATCCTTTTGGCTGTTGCAAGCCTGATCACCGGCTATCAGCGTAAGGTTATGCCAACCCTCTGGCTGACCCTGCCGCTGGTTTACGTCATGTCGTTCATGCGCGACAGTGTCAGAACCGGCTATCTTGTACCATATTTTGACATGACCAAGGTCCCGGCAAACGTACAATGGTCGCCACTGATCTTTTTTCTGGTAACGCTGGTTGCGGGGTTGGCTGTCGTGATCTGGATGCTCTCAAAGTTGCCGGCATTGAAAAAAGTCAGTTAAAACGGACTTTAATGATCCTTTTACGCTAATCCTGATGATTGACATCAAGATATAGATATGTTCTTATACAGCGCTTTTCATCTGCAATGCTCGGCACGGTGCCGGGCTCATTATACGGAAGTAGAGAAAGGGGAATGAGTATGAAAGGTGTACGAACGGTAGTGGCTGCAGTATCCGCCGCACTGCTTCTGATTGCATCCATGGCGTTTGCCGGGGTTGACCACTCGGATTTCGTCAAAGGTCCTTTTACCAAAGGACAGGATGTGACCAAGCAGTGTCTTGAGTGTCATGAGAAGCAGGCAGCAGATTTCATGAAGACATCTCACTGGACCTGGAAAGGCACTCCCAACCACGTCAAGGGGATGGAGAAGAGCACGAAAGAGTACGGCAAGATTAACATGATCAATAACTTCTGTACTACTGTCTTTAACGGCAAAGATGCCAAGCCGATGGAGTCCTGTGCCAAGTGTCATGCCGGTTACGGCTGGACCAGCGCAAAGTTTGACCATAAAGACAAGACCCGGGTTGACTGTCTGGTCTGCCACGCTCTTAAAGGTAACTACGATCGTGGCGCTACCGGTTGTGATGTGAATATGGACGCCATCAAAAAAGGTTCCCTTGATCTTGACAAGGCCGCAAAATCCG
>CAXNJF010000031.1:0-10322 GCA_964202585.1 Trichlorobacter sp.
CGGGGTGGGGATCAACACCGGATCTGCAATTGTAGGGAATATGGGGGCTGATATCCGTTTTGACTACACCGCCATCGGTGATTCAGTCAATCTGGCTTCACGGCTTGAGGGGCTGAACAAGTACTACGGCTCGCACATTCTGGTAAGTGAAGATACACGCAATCAGGTTCCTGATGGTCTCTTTACCTTCCGCGAAGTGGATCGGGTGCGGGTGAAAGGCAAGCATCTGCCGATTGTTATGTATGAGTTGATGGTTGCCAATCAGGAGCTGCTTCCTGAATTTATGGAGGGTTTGAAAATGTACCGTAACAAGCAGTTCAGCCAGGCTCAGCAGTTGTTTGATAAACTTGTTACCGAATATTCCGACGGACCTTCAAGGCTTTATTCCGGTCGTTGCGCCGAGTACCTTGAAACGCCTCCTCCCGCAGACTGGGATGGGGTCTATACCGCAAAGAGTAAATAAATGCCTGAACTTCCTGAAGTTGAAAGCGTTCTTCAGTGCCTGGATACCAGCAGTCCTTCTCTGATCGGCAGGCAGGTGCGAGAGGTTTTGATTCTGCGTGGTTCTGTGGTTGATGGTGATCCTGATACACTGGCACAGATGCTTACAGGCGCAATCTGCAGTACTATTTTTCGCCATGGCAAGTATCTGTTCTTTGGATTTCAGCATTCCCGTGCTACACAGGGCACTTGGATGGCTTTGCACCTGCGGATGACCGGACGGCTTTTTCTTGTGCCTGAACAAGAGGCCAGGGGGCGGCATACCCGGTTTGCTCTGCTGCTTGATCAGGGGGTCGCACTTCGTTTTGATGATCCACGCGCCTTTGGGCGGGTCTGGCTGGTGTGTGATCCGGCAGAGGTGACCAGTCTGCTGGGGCCTGATGCGCTGCTTGTGACGAGGGACCAGTTTCTTGCTCATCTGACCGGATTGAAGAGGCAGCTGAAACCTTTGCTGCTGGATCAATCGTTTGTTGCAGGTATAGGAAACATCTATGCTGATGAAATTCTGTTCCGGGCAGGCTTGCACCCCTTACGGACTTCAGACAGTCTGACAGCTGATGAAGCAGTTCTTTTGTATGAAACCGTGCATAGTGTTCTGGAGTTGGCAGTTGCGGCAAAAGGGGCCAATATAGATGGCGTGTTTGAAGCCGGTTCCTTTCCTGTCCAGGTGTATGGCCGTGGTGGAAAGCCTTGCAGTATCTGTGAAACTGAAATAGTAAAAGAGCGGCTTGGACAGCGGGGTACTCATTTTTGTCCTGTTTGTCAGCCGCGTGTCAGATTTAATTTATTGGAGGGCTCGTGAGAGATACGTTCCAGATTGTAAGTATAAAAGACGGCAAACAGGATATGGAGGCTATCCTGCAGGTGCTGCACGATATAAAGTCAGGCAAGGTGAAGAATGACCTGAAGTTGTTAAACTACCATGACGAAGTGCCGATCAGCTTCCCGGCAAAGCTTGATAAGGTTGATGTTGACTGCATTGAATGCACAGCTCACCAGGCCCAGTCTGTTGTGCTGGGGTTGCAGAAACAGGCTTTGCTGACCAGTTCCGCTTTTACTCAGGGGTTGGGAGTGCATTGCTTTGTTGAATACGTCAATGTGAAGAACTGTTTTGTTATATTGGGACGATTTGCATACGCTGCTATCCGGGCTGACCGCCGTGGGGCGGTGAGGGTACGAGTAGACGGTGTCGTGCCGGTTACGTACTGCACAGAAGAACAATCGGTAGCAGGCAGAGCCTCTGATATTTCGGTTACCGGTATTGCACTGAATACCCATCAGGCGTTGCCTGCAGGTCTGTCAGAAACCGGCCAGCTTCAGTTGACCGTACAGGGGACTACCCTGGTTTTACCGGCCGGTTTTGTTAAAACCATTGAAAAAGAGAGTGACTTTATTCATACCTTTACCATTGATCCTGATCAGCATGCTGACAAGGTGCTGTCCCAGTACATCTACAGCAGACAGGTTGAGATTATCCGGGAGCTGAAAGAGCAGTTTCTGTAATGCAACGCCATTGCAAGATCATGGAGGTACAGAGATGAAGCTGCGTGTTTTGGGGAGCGCTGGCGCAGAGTTGCCCGACTTCAGGCCCCCTGCTTTTCTGATTGATGAATCATTGCTGCTTGATGCCGGTACGATCGGTTCAGTGCTGACAGAAGAGGAACAGTGGAATATCAGATCTATCTTTATAACCCATGCCCATCTGGATCATATCCGTAGTATTCCAGCGTTGGCTGATAATATTATTGTAAAAAACCTGAGTCATCAGGTTGATGTCTTTGCACCGGTATCAGTGATTAACGCCTTGCGTACGCACCTGTTTAACGGACTTATCTGGCCTGATTTTACCTGTCTTCCAACACCTGAAGATCCGGTGCTTCGCTTTAATGTGATTGAACCTTTTGAGCCGGTTTCGGTTGAAGGAGGAAGTTATGAACAGCGTTGTGGAGATCGGTATCTCCTGACAGCGGTGCCGGTACACCATACCGTACCTGCCGTAGGGTACTGCGTGGACAACAACGGACAGCGTCTTGTATACACCGGTGATACCGGCCCTACCCACGAAATATGGAGCTATGCCTCCGGCGCTGATGCCCTGATAGTGGAAGTCTCCTTTCCAAACAGTCAGGAATCTCTCGCATTATTGACACAGCATCTCTGTTGTTCACTACTTGAAACAGAACTTGCCAAAATGTCGGTACTGCCGAAAAAGATTTTGATTACTCATCCAAAACCGCAGTATTACCAAATGATTAAAGAAGAAATTGAACGGTTGGGGATCAGGCAGGTTGAATTGTTGCGGGATGGCAACTGTTATGATATCTGAAGTATCTATCTCCCTACCTGATCGCCTGGGGGCTTTTGTGCTTCACCGGGGCCTATCCTTTGTCGCCATAAGCCGGCTCTTGCTTCAGACGATTGTTTCACTGGTCAGCTCACCCTCGCTGGGCAATCCTGCCATTCGTGCTGTCCTGATGAAACAACTCTATTTTACCGGTTTTGAAGCAGCCAAAATCATTGTATTGATAGCGCTTATTATTGGTACGGTGATTGTCAGCCAGGTTGTTGGTCTGGTGGGAGGGGGTAACGGCTCACTGACTGGTAAAATACTTGTTTGGGTTGTTTTTCTCGAACTGGGGCCTCTTTTAACCGCTATTATCATCGTTGCCCGTAGTGGGACGGCCATAGCAGCAGAATTAGGGGCCATGAAAATCAATGGTGAAATTACCACGCTGGAGTGTCTGGGCATACCACCCGAGCGCTATCTGTTGTTGCCCCGGATGATTGGTGTGTGCCTGTCAGCAATACTTTTAACCATCTATTTTGTGCTGACCGCTTTTTTGGGGGGTTTTCTGATTGTATTATTGGGACGCCACGTTCCTTACGATCAGTTTATCCAGGGTATTGTTACGTCGCTCGGGCTTCGTGAGGTCATGGTGCTTGGCGCCAAAACCTGTGCATTTGGCCTGGTTATCCCGCTAATCTGCTGTAATGCCGGCATGTCGGTTGACACCAGTGCAACAGAAATCCCTCAGGCAGCTACCAGGGCGGTCATTACCAGCCTGTTTTCGGTTTTTTTACTGGATGGTCTGATTACCTATCTGTCCTCATTGTTAGTCAGCGCCTGATTCCCCTTGAAATCAGGCTGATCCTGTACTATGTAATACAGGTAACCCACCACTTAACCTAAGTTCAGGAGGAAATTCTCATGGGTAAGGAAGCTGGCACAACCAAGTTTCAGATTGATTTCCGTCGTCATCTGCGTGATCAATACATCAGCGATAATCTTGTGCACCTGTTGTGTGAAATAGCCGAGGCCAGCAAATATGTTATTAACGCAGTGCGCACCGGTGATCTGGGTGTTGCCGGTACATCAAACCTGTATGGAGAGGAACAGCTGGCTCTGGATGTCCTGTCTGACCGGATTTTGCGTAAACGTTTGAGTCATTCAGGCGTTGTCTGCAACATCGCCTCTGAAGAGATGGATGAGATCTATCAGGTAACCAGTAATCCCCAGGGGATGTTCTCTGTTGCTTATGATCCGCTGGATGGTTCTTCTCTGGTGGATGTCAACCTGGCTGTCGGCACCATCGTTGGTATCTATCAGGGACACAATCTGCTGCAACCGGGACGGAAGATGGTGGGTGCCGTGTATATCCTCTACGGACCAAGGGTTTCAATGGTCTATTCGGTGGGTAAAGGTGTCTACGAGTTTACCATGAACAACCTGATGGAATTCACTCTGACCCGTGACAACATCAGGATGCAACCCTCTGGTGATATGTACTCTCCGGGCGGGCTGCGTAAAAAATATTCGCCTGAAAATGAGGCTTATGTTCGTTATCTTGAGGACAAGGGGGCAAAGCTTCGTTATTCTGGAGGTTTTGTGCCGGACATCAACCAGATCCTGATGAAAGGGAAGGGGATCTTTATGTACCCTGCCCTGACAGATACCCCGAATGGCAAGTTACGTCTCCTGTTTGAACTGAATCCGATGGCATTTTTGATTGAAGAAGCCGGGGGAGCTGCTACCAACGGATGCACGCCGATCCTTGATCTGGAGCCGGAAGGCCTGGATCAGCGGGCACCGGTCTACATTGGCTGTAAAGAGGATGTGGCCAAGGCAACGGAGTTCCTGAACGGAGCCTGTGCATGAGTAGCAAGAAAGAGCTCGTACAACCAGCGGAGGAAGAAGTAGCAGAACTGCCGCGCCGTCTCTGCAGTGAGATCCAGCTGTTTGATCTCTGTGAGCTTGAGCGGTGCAGGTTTAAAGATGACCGTTTCTGTACTGATCCGGAGCTGCTGGCCCGTTTTGAGGCGGTGGCCGAGCCTGAGGACCGTCCGGCACAGCGCTTTAGTGACGATGAAGAGGAAGAAGAAGGGTTGTACCTTGACGACCTTGAAGATGATGAAAGCGACTTTGAGGATGAAGACCATCCTGAAGAGGATGATGCATGGTAGCCGATTACCGTGAATAGCATGTACACCAGAGCTTCTTGTTCTGCTCCTTGCAGCGAGAAGCTCTTTTTTTGGAGTTTTATGTAATGCCGACACTGTGTATCAGCCCTGACAATACCCTGGTGATTTCTGCAGAACAGCTGGGCGAGCTTGGCCTCAAAGCTGGTGATACGGTCAGTATTGATCTGGCTGATGATGCTCTGATCCTGCGTAAGCTGGTTCTTCCATCCCCCTCTGCGTTACAGCAGTCCATTGCCCGTAAAAATCTGCAGACCGGCATTCAGTTTATTAAAGGTGTTGGCCCCAAACTATCAGAACTGCTTGCCAAGCGTGATATTCATTCCGTTGAGGACGCCCTGTTCTGTCTGCCGATCCGTTATGAAGACCGTCGACAGCTGATACCGATCAGTCAGTTAAAACCGGGTAGTACCCAAGTGTTTCAGGGGACGGTTGTTTCTGCTGAAAGCACCACTACCAAAGGAGGTCGCAAGGTTTTTGAGGCGATCGTACAGGATGATTCCGGCAGCATTGTCTTAAAGTGGTTTCATGCCAATGGTGTCTGGATGAAGCGTACCTGGCAGATCGGGCGGCTGGGGGTCTTTACCGGAGAAATCAGCAACTTCGGGTACCAGCGTGAACTGCATCATCCTGATGTGGAGTGGCTGGAAAAAGGAGCCGATGTACTGTCCGTTATGGCTGCTGATCCGGTTAACTTTGGTTGTATTGTGCCGGTCTATCCGTTAACTGAAGGTTTGCATCAGAAGGCGATGCGGCGAGTGATGCGGCAGGTGGTTGATACCTTTTTACCCAATGTTGACAATGTGTTGCCTGCTGCAATACTTTCAAAATCAGCTTTCTTGCCGTTGCAGGACGCTTTGAGGCAGGTACATCTGCCACCGGCTGAAGCTCTGTTGCATGATTTGAATGAAGGCCGAACCCCGGCTCACCGTTCACTTGCTTTTGATGAATTCTTCTTCTGGGAGCTGGGTTTGGCCCTGAAGAAGCAAGGCATCGCCCTTGAAGAAGGGATACCGTTTCAGGTTACTCACCGCTATACCAAAGAATTGGCAAAATTATTGCCGTTTCATCTGACCGCTGCCCAGCGGCGCGTATTATCCGAAATTAAAAGCGACATGATGGCCCCACATCCGATGCACCGTCTGGTGCAGGGGGATGTTGGCAGCGGCAAGACTGTTGTGGCCCTGATGGCAGCCCTGGTTGCGGTTGAAAACGGGTATCAGGTAGCGATTATGGCCCCGACCGAGATCCTGGCAGAGCAGCACTGGCATAC
Organism: Trichlorobacter sp.; assembly: GCA_964202585.1. Classification (GTDB taxonomy): domain Bacteria; phylum Desulfobacterota; class Desulfuromonadia; order Geobacterales; family Pseudopelobacteraceae; genus Trichlorobacter. The sequence continues at coordinate 6,251 of CAXNJF010000031.1, forward strand.
CATTCATCATTGGTGTGAACAGCTTGAGATCAGCGTGGTTCTGCTTACCTCTGGAATGAAGGGCAAGGCGAAGAAAGAGACGATGGAGCAGGTGGCTGATGGCCGTGCAACCATTGTAATCGGCACCCATGCGGTGATTCAGGACAAGGTTGATTTCAGCCGTCTTGGACTGGGAATTGTTGATGAACAACACCGTTTTGGCGTACTGCAACGGGGGATTCTAAAAAAGAAGGGGACAAACCCTGATATTCTGGTCATGACCGCCACCCCGATCCCCCGCACCCTGGCTATGACGCTCTTCGGTGACCTCTCTCTTTCAGTGATTGATGAACTTCCACCCGGAAGAACCCCTATTGAAACGAAAGTTTACTACGAATCACGCCGTAAACAGGTGTACGATTCGATACGTGAAGAAGCAACGCAGGGGCGGCAAGTCTATGTGATCTATCCCTTGGTGGAAGAATCCGAGAAGTCAGATCTGAAGGCTGCTACCCAGATGGCTGAACATCTCCAGCAGGATATTTTTCCAGGTATGCGGATTGGATTGTTGCATGGCCGGATGAAGCCGGATGAAAAAGAGGGGGTCATGTTCGCCTTCAAAGACAGGCAACTGGACATTCTGGTGGCCACCACGGTTATCGAGGTGGGGATTGATGTGCCGAATGCCACCTTGATGGTGATCGAACATGCCGAACGGTTCGGGCTTTCCCAGTTACACCAGTTACGGGGCAGGGTAGGACGGGGTAGCCATCGTTCACGTTGCATCCTACTGACATCAGGAAAGTTTTCTGAAGATGGTGAAAAACGGTTGAAGGTGATGGAGGCAACCACTGACGGTTTTAAAATAGCCGAGGCAGATCTTGAAATTCGTGGCCCAGGTGATTTTCTGGGTACCCGCCAGTCCGGTATGCCTGATTTCAGGGTGGCTAGTATCCTGAGGGATGGTGTGATACTGGAACAGGCCAGGACAGCAGCCTTTGCTCTGCTTGAGCAGGATCCTTCCTTAACCGCAGTAGATGGAAAAAAGATAAAAGATGAACTGGTACGGCGCTGGGGGACGCGCCTGGAACTGGCAAGTATTGCCTGAAAGAGGAGTACACCATGGCCTTTTAGTACAAATGGGCTGATAGAAAAAGTTAAGCACTATTGCCCTGATGGTGGCACTTTGCCGATTTTTTTAAGATATTCACCAAACCCTTTTTCAAAGATCAGCTCAATTTCGTTCTTTGGCCGGTTTTCTGCATAGTTTTTGAAATAAGCAAACAGGGCAAACAGACTGATAACGACAATACCGATTATCAAAGCAGTCTTTATAATCATTTTCATCTGTTCTGCAGGGTTGCCTGGTGGTGGCTCCGTTTCAGGGCCGCTTCGGAACAGATACTGCTCCCTCATCATCCTGATCCGTTTTAGCTGTACATTTGAAATATAGCTGACTATGGCATCCCGGTCCCGTTCGTCTATAAACTTGAATTTAAGGCCGGTATTGTAGTTGGTGCGGTTAAGCTGTTTACTGGCAGCATAGTTTTCATTGGCAAAGGCCACAATACAGACAGCGTCAAGTATCTGCGGTTCAGGTTCGCTTGGCAGATAAATTTCAACAGGTACCAGAGCGTCTTCTTTAAATTTATGATGCAACAACATCCGTAAACCGCCGCCACTGATGTTTGCTGCCAAAGGAACCACATCATCCCAGGAGTGGTCTCTTGTATCGTCTTCAGGTTCGTCAGTCTGATCAAGCCCTTCTCCGGTATCGTCCCACAGTCCTTCATCACTCAACTCTTCTGCGGGGAATTCTTCATGAGAAGGGGCTTCACGGAGGCGCTCCCAAGGCTTTTTCTCCAGCTGTTTCCGCTCTTTTTCTGCCGTTAGCCGAGCCTCACGTTTTTCTTTCCAGGCTGTCTTGAGTTTGACTTCGCTCTGTTCGCTACTGATGAAGTATTTGATCGGCAGGAAAGCATCAATCCGGTAAAATTCACGTAACTCAGAGGTGACTATCTCACCGATCAAACGCAACAACACTTCCCGGCGATACCCTTCAGAAACGATTATGGCACGGCAGGAATAGCCGGTTTCTTCGTTTCCGGCCCTGATATCAACAATAGTACCAACACGGAGTTTGACGCCAGCCGGCAGAGTGTCGCGTGAGAGCTGTAAAGATACCAGGTCTTCATCTATGGTGTGGATAATGGCCCAGTCGTGGAAGGTTTCTCCACTTGGCACCGGAATCCCGATAGTGATCTTGAGCCCTACCGGGAAGTGCTCAAGGTACTGATCAAAATCGCTCATGGGTTGCTCCGGCTAATCAGGTTGAGGAGGTACGAGTATACCGTTCAGTTCTGCCAGTAGCAGATCAATGTCAAGCTTGTGGTGACCAGCACCGTGTTCAAGGGTTTCAAGGTCAGCTATCTGACACTCATAGCATTCAAGTCCATGAAGGATAAAGACCTGCACCGTCTCAGGATGCTGTCTGATTATCTCACCAATAATCATGTCTTTTGTAATCATGCCCGACCTCATGCTCTTGGTAAAAAAAGGGGGACGCCAAAGCGTCCCCCGGATTACGCTACTTCAGGTTTTTAATCGCTTCTTCAATGCGATCCATACCTTTTGTGATGTTTTCCATGCTGATGGCATAGGAAAGACGGGCGTAGCGGTCATCACCAAAGGCAACGCCCGGAACCAGAGCAACTTTTGCGTCTTCCAGCAAGTATGCAGCAAAATCAGAGGAATTCTCAATTTTCTTGCCGGCTGGAGTTGACTTGCCATAGCATGCGGAGAAGTTAGGGAATACATAAAATGCGCCGTTTGATTTGAAGCAGGAAACACCAGGCATGGCGTTCAGGCGCTCTACAATGTAGGTCCGCCGCTTTTCAAACTCGACACACATTGCAGCAACCGGCTCCTGAGGGCCGTTCAGGGCTTCAACAGAGGCTTTCTGGGCAATGGATGTAGCGTTACTGGTTGACTGGGATTGCATCTTGGTCATGGCGGCCATCAGCTCTTTGGGGCCGCAGGCATAACCGATTCGCCAGCCGGTCATGGCGTAAGTCTTGGAAACGCCGTTGACTACAATGGTGCGTGACTTCAGTTCCGGAACCACCTGGGCAATATTATAGAAGGTCAGTCCGTCATAAATCAGCCGCTCATAGATGTCATCAGCAACTACCAGAACATGCTCATGCTTCAGCAGTACCTGGCCGAGTGCAGCCAGCTCTTCCTTGGTATAGGTTGAACCGGTGGGGTTACAGGGGGAGTTGAGGATCAGGTATCTGGTTTTGGGCGTGATAGCCTTTTCCAGCTGTTCCGGAGTGATCTTGAATCCGGTGGACTCATCGGTCATGATAAAGACAGAAGTGCCGCCAGCCAGTACGACCTGGTCAGGATAGGAAACCCAGTAAGGACCGGGGATTATGACTTCATCACCTTCCTGGATCAGGGCCTGGGAGATATTATACAGAGTGTGCTTGGCGCCGCAAGCCACTGAAATTTCGTCACGGGTGTATTCCAGGCCATGATCACGCTTCATCTTGGCAATGATGGCATCCTTCAGGTCATCAGCGCCGCCTACCGGCATGTAGCGGGTAAAACCTGCATCAATGGCTTTTTTACCGGCGTCACGGATATTAACCGGTGTATCAAAATCCGGTTCTCCGGCTCCGAAGCCGATAACATCAACACCTTGTGCTTTGAGTGCTTTTGCCTTGGCATCAATGGCAAGGGTAGGGGATGGTTGAATCTTGTTGACGCGATCTGCGAGTTTCATGCTGCCTCCTTGGTTTGTTGGGATAGTGTTCAACGCGGTTTATTTTTCAGACAGTATTTCTGTTGCATGGCATTTTTTACTTCCTGAGGCACAAAGCTGTCTACTGCGCCACCAAGCGAACAGACCTCTCTGACAATTGATGATGAGAGGTAGCCATACTGTACCGATGTCATCATGAACAGGGTTTCAATGTCATGGCCGATGGTACTGTTCATCTGGGCGATCTGGAATTCATACTCAAAGTCGGAAATGGCCCGTAGTCCCCGAATTATCACATGAGCCTCTTTTGAAGCAACATAATCTATC
>CAXNJF010000032.1:0-10281 GCA_964202585.1 Trichlorobacter sp.
CAATTGATATGGACAGCTATCGTTCCGAAAAGCAGGCAACCATGAAGATTCTGCTGGCAGATGATGATGCCGAAATCGAGCCGATTCCTGTTGGGGGTGGCGGCAGAAAACCGGAGCCGGAACTTGATCGTCTCAGCAACATAATAAAGTCATTCAATGAGCAGTTCAGTACCCTGTTTACCGATGTGGATAGGGTATCAAAACGGATACAGGAAGATATCGCCCCCAAGGTGGCCGCTGACCAGGCATACCGGAACGCCAGACAGAACACTCCGAACACTGCCCGGCTTGAACACGATAAGGCACTGACGCGGGTCATGCTGACCTTGCTGAAGGATGACACCGAGGCGTACAAGCAGTTTGTGCAGAATGAATCATTCAAGCGGTATGTGTCGGACATGGTGTTTCAGATGACGTCAGAGAAGGGGATGTACGTATCTGACACGTATTGAAGCGTTGGCAAGAAAGCAGCTGTCTATCATCCAGGGCACTGAAAATAACGTGCTCGCGATTAGTCAGCCTGAATTTTGGCTTAAAAGTCCGATACTACTACAAACAAGTCTAAAAAAATCCGAATTTCTGGAGCTGCCAGAGTAAGCCACAGCTCTTACCATTGTACGTTATCCGGTATTCTTGTCTAACCAGGGAAACCGTGCCCGGAGGTAAAACTATGTTAAAGTATGTAACCCTGCTCCACACCTTACTGCTCTGTATCATGCTTCTTCCGTCCTACACCGTTGCCGCTGCTCGCCCTGCTGCCCCAACCGGTCCATTCCCTGTCCAGGTCACCATCATGGCAGCAGAAACCAACAAGCCGGTGCCGGGAGCTGTGGTTGAATTCCGGGATGACCGCAGCATGGCGCAGGTTGTCGCAAGCCTGACCGTTGATGCAAACGGCAGCGGCACCGTCAGCCTGCCCAAAGGTAATTACCAGTATCTGACCAGAGCTGCCGGTTTTGGTACCGCCCGTAACTACCTCTATCTGGATGGTCAGGAAAAGACCGAGGCAAAGGTCTGGCTGAACAAGGCCGCCTCCCTTTCCGGGCGTCTGGTGGATGGCAGCGGCAAACCACTGGCCGGTTTCAGGATCGCGGTTGACCGGTTGTTCGGCGCTGTCAGTGACGAGAACGGCAGATTCCGGTTTGAAAATCTGGATACCCGTGGCCATGACCTGACCCTGGAACAGCCGGATTGGGTTCTGGAAAAATCGGTGTATACCCAGGTTGCTCCCGCAGAGAACAAGAACCTGGGTAATCTGACCCTGCGCCGGGCTGCCAGTGTTGAGCTGCAGCTCAGCTTGTCCGACCACAAGCGGCTCTCTTCCCCCGCAGGCGTCTCGGTTACGCTGAACGGCAATACCATCTGGCGCAACGGCAAGGTGGATGCAAACGGCAGGCTCCTGGTTGGTATGCTGCCCCCCGGCTCCTACACTGCTGCTATCTCAGACAGTCGGATGGAACGGCTCGAACAGCAGGTTGTGGTGAAAGAAGGGGAACAGCGGAAGGCCAGCCTGACTGCCACAGCCAAGCCCCCTTCGCTTGAGATCGAGGAGTATGGAGATATCATTCTTGCCAACAAAGCGGTGCCGGTCAGAACCTACGGGCTTTGGGTTACCAGGGCAATGGCCACCGTCAGCCGGATTCAGACCGAAGCGATTATCAATGCTACGGTTGATCTCACAAAACCTGATGAAATCCCGGCCCAGCTGCTGAAACTGCAGAAACAGATCCCGCTCACCCTGAAGCCGGGTAAAAACGACTTCCGCACCCGTGGAAAGCTCAAACTGCCTCCCCTTGCCCCCGGCGCGTATCTGCTGCAACTGGATGGTGGTGGCGCAACAGCCCGGATCGCATTTCTGGCAACGGATCTGGGGGTGGTGGCCAAAACAGCGCCGGACAAGACCCTGTTGCAGGCACTGGACCTGAAAAGCGGCAAGCCACTTGCCAAGGTGATGTTCTATGGATCTGATTCTGTCAAAGCACTGGCGAGCAGTGCGGCAGACGGCACTGCAGCCTGGAACATCAAACAACAGGGCAGCCGGATCGTTGCCCGTCATGGCGAGAGCCTTGCTGTGCTTTCATTGGCAGCAGACGAGGGGCAGGAGCAAACCAGCGAGATCAAGGGATATCTCTACACCGAACGGACCGCCTACCGCCCCGGCCAGATCGTATACTACAAAGGGGTGTTGCGGAAAAATGCCGGTGATGACTACCAGCTGCCACCAGCGGGCCAGATCAAGCTCAAGGTTACTGATTCCGGTGACAAGACCATCTTTGAAGAGAGTGTTACCAGCAGTGCGGCAGGCTCATTTCATGGACAGTTCACCCTGCCGAAAGTCCCGACCCTGGGTGAATACACCATCACCGCCAGTACCGGTAATGCTCAGTGGCAGGGCAGCTTCAAGGTGCTGGAATACCGCAAGCCGGAGTTTGAGGTAAAACTGCAGACAGACCAGAAATTCCGGCTGGGGGGCAGCCAGATTCCGCTTACGCTTTCGGCACGCTACTATTTTGGGGCTCCGGTGGCGGAGGGAAAGATCGTCTGGCGGGTCTACTCTCAACCCTGGCAGCCTGAAGAGACCTTGGGCGGCGGATTTGGCGAAGCACAGCATTCATTCCAGGGCTACAGTGAGTTTATCAGTGAAGGTGAAGCCGTTCTGAACCAACAGGGCGAGGCCACCATCACCGTTACTGCCAAGACCCACGAACAACCGGTCAGATATACGGTTGAGGCAGACGTAACCGATAATGCTTCCCGGCAGGTAGCTGGATCTGCCTCTTTGACGGTGGTGCCATCCCTGCTGGATATCCGGGTAAAAGGGGAGCAGTACCTGCTGCAACCGGGCAAACAGAGCGGTTTCATCCTGCGGGTTGCTGACTGGCAGGGAACTCCCAAGCCTGATACGCCGGTTTCGCTGACTATTGAACAGCAGCTGTATGATAAAAAAAACCGTACTTCTTCCTGGAAAGTAATTACTACCCTGAACGACCGTACCGGCAAGGACGGCGCTACACGGATCAACTACAGCTTCCCGTCCTCCGGCTACTGGCGTCTGCGGGCCGAGGCCTTTGATGAGGGCAAACGGCGCAGTTTTGATGAAACCTACGCCTGGGTCTGGGAGAAAGGCAGCAGCTGGGCCGGAAGTTATCGCGAACTTGAAGCAGAGTTTGACAAAAAGAGCTACAAACCGGGAGAAACAGCCCGCCTGATCCTGCGGGCGCCAGCTGTTGGCGGTTCTCTGCTGCTGACCCTGGAAGGGCGGCGTATCCATCAAAGCCGGATCATCCCGATCATTGCAGCAGTTCAAGTTGTCGAAATCCCGGTCAGCAAAGAGTTGGCTCCCAACATCCACGTTTCGGCCAGCACGATTCATAACGGGCGTTTCTATCATCAGCAGGGACTGCTCAAAGTTGATCATCAGCCGGGCAAGCTGGAACTGACGGTTACTCCGCAGCAACCGATCTACGCCCCCGGTGATACCGCCCGGATTACGGTTACATCCAGAGCTGACGGCAAACCGGCCCCGGCGGAGATCTCGCTAGCGCTGGTTGATGAAGCGATTTTTGCCGTAGCACCGGAGACCCGTGAAGAGATCTATCACTTCTTCCGGGGACGGCGGGATCATCTGGTTCGCACCATTCATTCTTTCCCCCGCCTCTACCTGGGGGGCGCCTCAAAGGATCTGGCCAAACTGGCTGGCGACGACGACCTGAAAGGGATTGCCATCCGCAAGATTTTCAAGGATACGGCAGCCTGGTTCCCGGTGCTTGCCGGTGACAGCACCGGCGTTAGTACTGCAGAAGCCAGACTGCCGGACAACCTGACCACCTGGCGCGCCACGGCAATCGGGCACAGTGCAGAGCAGCAGTTTGGCAGCGGCCAGGCCACTTTTATCAGCCGGTTGCCGTTTATGGCCCGGCTGGCGCCACCACGCTTTATGGTTGCGGGAGATCAATTACAGATTCCTGGCCTGCTGAATGATGCCAGCAGCAAGGAACAGCAGGTAAAGGGATTATTTGAGGCAACCGGCCTGACCTTGCCGGGTGAGACATTCTTTACCGGCACGGTTCCGGCAGGCGGTTCCCTGCGCCGGGATGTCACGGTTGAGGCAAAACAGGCCGGTCAGGCAACGCTGCGGCTTTCCGCTGCCGGATCAGAGGGGCGGGACGCCCTTGAACTGGCGCTGCCGATACTGCCCCGCGCCCTGCAGCGGGAGCAGGCCGCCGGAATCACCCTGCGCAGTGGACAGGCGCAGGTCAGTCTCACACTTCCCGCCGAAGCCCAACCGGACAGCGGCACGCTCCAGCTATCGTTCTCCCCCACCGTGGTTGACAGCCTGTTCCCTGCGCTTGAGCAGCTGATCGCTTTTCCCTACGGCTGTGTGGAACAGACTGTCTCCCGTTTTGTCCCGGCGGTTTACGTCAAGCAGTTGCTGACCGAACAGAAACAGCAGGCATCTGCTCTGCTCGAACAGAAGCTGCCGGATATTCTGGCTGAGGGGTTGCGTCGGCTGGCCGATTTCCAGCATGAGGACGGTGGCTGGGGCTGGTGGAAGAGTGGGCCAAGCACGCCGGAACTGACCGCCCTGGTGATGCAGGGACTGGCAACCGCAAAACAGGCCGGAGTCAGCGTTGACGAGCAGATGATCAAACAGGGTAAAAAAGCGCTGGAAACGCAACTTTCCGCTGCCCGGCCACCCCAGGTAGCCCTGCTCTACCGGGCCCTGACCGCCCACAGCGGCAGCAATCCCGGGGCTGAGAAACAACTGGCAGAGTCATTGAACAGCCTGCCGCCTGAAGCCCTGATCGCCACAGCCGAAGCATTCTACAATCGTGGCGATACAGTCCGGGCCTCCACACTGCTGCAGGCGATGACACCATTACTGCAGCAGGACAGGGAGGCGGCCTGGCTGCCAGACAGCGGTTCCAGCTGGCGCTGGGGTGGCTCATCCATTGAAACAACCGCTGCCCTGCTCTCGGCGGCAAGCCGGATTACCCCGAAAAGCCCGCTGAACCCTGCTCTTGCCCGCTATCTGGCGCGGCAACAACAAGGCGGCTGGTGGCGAACCACTACCGGTTCGGCAGCAAGCGTGATCGCCCTGGCAAACTACGTCAAATCCAGCCAGGAACAGCAGGCCAGTTATACTGCCAGGTTACTGCTGGGCAACACCGAGCTTGAGCAGTTCACGGTTGAGCAGGGACGTCTGACCAAAGGCCGTGCAAAGCTGGAGGTATCTGCTGTTCAAGGAGAAAACAGACTACAGCTTGCAAAGGATACGGCAACAGGAACCGCGTATCTCAGCGCTTCGCTGCAGTACCGGGTAGCGCCGGAACAGGCGGTAACGCGCGATGAACTGCTGCTTGAACGCCGCATCTACCGGATCAAATCCGTCCAGAGTAACGGTCAGTGGCGCCATGAATATCAGCAGCTGCAGCCGGGTGAAGCGGTGCAAACCGGGGAAGATCTGGAGCTGCGGCTGGTGGTAAAAAACAGCAAACCGTTTGAGTACGTGATTCTGGAAGACCATCTGCCGGCCGGTTTTGAACTGCGCCAGTCAGACCGTGACCCGCGCTACGCCGGTGAAGCAGCCTACCGGGGCTGGTATGACCATACAGAGCGACGGGACGCCAGCGTAGCCTGGTTCATCAGCCACCTTCCGGCAGGCAACCATGAGTTCCGCACCGTGATCTATCCTGAGTTACGAGGCAAGGTTATGGCGCTGCCAACCGCCATCTGGCCGATGTACCGCCCGGAACTGCGCAGTGAAAGCAGCCCTTGGCAGGTGGAGATCAAGTAGAGCTAAAACAGCAAGAGATTGCAGATTATCAAATAGATGGTACGATATATTCAGCACCAAGGAAACTGACGCCCCTGCGCGCTGTCAGATATCATGTTTAAGGAGGTAGCACCCATGCAATGCCAGTTCTGCAAGGCCCAGGTTCCAAATGGAAGTGTCAAGTGCCCCCAGTGTGGCACCCCTTTCACCTCTTTAACCCAGATTTCTGCAGGAGATTTCGGCGCCAGTTTCAGCAACGTCACCACGATCTGGAAGAACAACCTTGGTGATCTGGTACTCCTGACTCTGGTTTTCTGCCTGGTGGCCTGGATTCCGATCGCCAATATCGGCTTCATTACCGGGTATACCCGATCATTGCTCAAGGTTTTCCGTGGTCAGGGCAAGGCCAGCATCGGTGATCTCTTTAACGCATGGGACTGCTTCGGCAACCTGTTCGCCTATCTGTTTCTGTACATCGTTGTCCTGGTAGTGCTTTCGTTTATTCCGTTCCTGGGAACACTTGTTTCACTTGTGCTGCACTTCTTTGTTGCGCCGGGCATGATTGCCATTATTGACAGAAACATGGGGGCTGTTGATGCCTACAAATGGAGCCTGGTCACGCTCCAGAAAGATGCTCTCAACTGGGTTCTGGCCATACTGGTTGGTAGCGTATTGGGCAGCGCAGGGGCAATTGCTCTGGGAATCGGTATTATTATCACCATCCCTTGGGGACAGTTACTGCTGATCAGCCAGTATGAGGCTCGCAAGTCCGACTGATGCGTCTCTGACCATGGGAAATATTATCCTGATGATTGTCTGCCTGCTGGCAGGCATGGTGCTGCGCTGGACAGGACGGTTTCCCGAGGCGACCCCGGCGGCCTTCAACGGCTATGTGATCCACGTTGCCCTTCCGGCTGCTGCCCTGCTGTACCTGCACAGCATCCCGCTGGACGTAAGCATGGTGATGACCCCGCTGGTGGCCTGGCTGCTGTTTCTGCTGGCCTGGGGGTTCTTTGCCGTGCTGGGCAGACTGCTCCGGCTCCCCCGCCGCACCACAGGAGCACTGGTGCTGCTGGGGGGGTTGGGCAACACCTCTTTTGTGGGTCTACCGATGATCGAGGCCTATTACGGCAAGGAACTGCTTGGGGTGGGGATTCTGACTGATCAGCTGGGCACGTTTATGGTACTCTCTACGCTGGGAGTGCTGGTGGCCTCGATCTACTCCTCCGGCAAACTATCGCTGCACGAAATGCCCCGCAAGGTACTTTACTTCCCCCCTTTTCAAGCCCTGGTGCTGGCCCTGATCCTCCGACCGCTTCCGTTCCCGGACTGGACCGTCATGATCCTGCGCAAGCTGGCTGACACGGTGACGCCGCTGGCACTGGTCTCGGTTGGATTTCAACTGCGGATGACCTCGCTCTCCGGCCTCAAACTGCGACTTGCCATGGGACTTGGCTACAAGCTTATCCTGGGTCCATCCCTGCTGGCACTACTCTATCTGGGGCTGTTGGGACTACGCGGTCCGGTGATACAGGTCACGCTGTTTGAGGCAGCCATGGCCCCGATGATCACCGCCGGTATCGTGGCCATTGACCATGACCTTGACCCGCCGCTGGTCACCATGCTGCTGGGGATCGGCATCCCGCTTTCCTTTGCCACCCTGGCGGTTTGGGAAATAGTATTGAAGACATTTTGAAAGGAACTGACAAAACTCCATGGCAAAAGGATACAACGCAAATCAGGATCGACTGACAGAGATCAGCCGATTGGGAAAGGAACTGGCCAAACGGGCCGGTTTCCGCTGTGAATGGTGTGAAAGCAAAGATGAGTTACGTGCCTGGGATCATGCCCCGGATCAGGAGCCTGAACCGGCTAGCCTGGCCCTGCTCTGTGGACGATGCCGTGAACTGGCAGCCGGTACTACGGCTGACCCCAACGAACTGCATACCTTGCGCAACGCCCTTTGGTCAGATGTTCCGGCGGTTGCCGAAGGGGTTGCGCTGGTACTGATTCGCTCCCGTCAGCCCTGGGTACGAGAGGCGATTGAGGAGAGCCTGATTGACGATGCCGTAAAGATCCGCTTATTGGCAATGCTTTAACAAATCACGCTTTCTGTATGAAAATCTATCCCCATTACCGCAATCTATGCTATAGAGAAAAACTTTCCGTCAACAAACGTCAAACTCCTTAGAAGGAATGTAGCAATGCCCAAATTCATTGAAGGTAATCTTGATGCCAAGGGGCTCACCTTCGGTATCGTTGTCAGCCGTTTCAACAGTTTTATCTGCGAACGTCTTTTGGAAGGGGCGGTTGACGCCTTGATCCGCCATGGCGCCAATGAGGCTGACATCACGGTGGCCCGTATCCCTGGAGCCTTTGAGATTCCGCTGGCAGCCAAAACCATGGCGGCATCCCAGAAATTTGATGCCGTAATCTGCCTGGGGGCTGTGATCCGTGGTTCAACACCGCACTTTGATTATGTGGCTTCCGAGGTATCCAAAGGGGTCGCATCTGTTTCCCTTGAAAGCGGTCTACCGATCGCCTTTGGCGTTTTGACCACCGACACCATTGAACAGGCGGTTGAACGGGCCGGAACCAAGGCCGGCAACAAGGGCTTTGAGGCTGCGGTCACCGCCATTGAGACGGTCAACGTGATCAAGGCGTTGAAATAAGATGGGACTTCGTCGCGAAGCACGGGAACTGGCGTTGCAGATGCTGTACGCACTGGACACTCTGAAAGGAGACCTGCGGGAGACTTTGCGGGGCTTCCGTGAAGGGGTTGAAACCGGTGAGCGGACACGGGAGTTTGCCGAGGCACTGGTGCAGGGGGTGCAGGAACACCGTGAAGCGATCGATCAGGCAATTGTGGCCCGCTCAAAAAACTGGGCTCTGTCCCGCATGCCACGGGTGGATCTCAATATCATGCGACTGGCAGCCTTTGAGCTGATGTTCCGGCGTGATATCCCCAAGAAAGTCAGCATCAACGAGGCGATAGAGATCGCCAAGAAATTTGGAGACAAAGAGTCTCCCGCCTTTGTAAACGGCATCCTGGATGAACTGGAGGCCTGCGCCAAGGACGAGGAGCGGAGTGATACGGAATGAACGATATCAAGGTTGGTTTGATTGGATTCGGCAACATCGGCGCCGGTGTGGTTCGCCTGCTGCAGGAGAACGCACAGACCGTACAACAGAAGGTTGGACAAAAGATTGTCCTCAAACGGATCGCTGATCTGGACATTACTACCGATCGCGGGGTTGTGGTTGATCCGGCCCTGCTGACCACTGATGTCAACCAGATCTTCAATGACCCGGAAATCAGTATTGTGATCGAGTTGGTTGGCGGCTATGAGCCGGCCAAAAGCTTTGTGTTAAAGGCGATTGAGGCGGGCAAACATGTGGTGACCGCCAACAAGGCACTTTTAGCCCTGTATGGTGAGGAAATTTATGCCGCTGCCGCCCGCAAGGGGGTAGAGGTCCAGTTTGAGGCGGCGGTAGGTGGCGGCATCCCGGTGTTGTCCGCCATCAAGGGGAACCTGGCCGGCAACCGTTTCGGCTCGGTCTTCGGCATCATGAACGGCACCTGCAACTATATTCTGACCCGTATGACCCAGGAAGGGGCCGACTTTGGCGAGGTGCTGCAAAGCGCCAAGGAACTGGGCTATGCCGAGCCTGACCCGACCTTTGATATCGAGGGGGTGGACACGGCTCACAAGCTGGCTGTGCTGGCCTCGCTCTGCTTCGGCACAAGGATCGATTTTAACGCCATTCATACTGAAGGGATCACCGGCATCTCCGGTATTGATATCAGTTTTGCTGCTGAATTCGGCTACCGGATCAAGCTGCTGGCCATCGGCAAGCGCACTGATGACGGCCAGCTTGAGCTGCGGGTCCATCCCACCATGATCCCGTTGAATAATCCCCTGGCCGATGTGAACGGTGTCTTCAACGCCATCCGTCTGACCGGTGACTTTGTCGGCCCGGTACTGTTCTACGGTCGCGGGGCCGGTCAAAACCCCACTGCCAGCGCCATTACAGGTGATCTGATCGCCCTTTCACGCAGCATCTGCGCAGGGGTGCAAAGCCGTCGCGCTGCGCCGCTGGGTTTCCTTGACAACAGCATGGTCACCCTGCCGCTCAAGCCGATGGAAGAGATTGTCACCAGCTTTATGCTGCGCTTTACTGCCCTGGACCAGCCCGGTGTGCTGGCCGGTATAGCGGGAGTGTTGGGCAAAAACGGTATCAGCATCGAATCAATGGTGCAGACCGCCCGCCACAACGGTGGACAGGCGGTGCCGATTGTGATCATGACCCACGAGGCTTCTGAAGGGGCGATCCGTGCGGCCCTGGCCGAGATAGACAGCTTTGACTTTATCAGTGAGAAAAGCCGACTGATCCGTATAGAAGACAATCTGGAATAGGAGAAAAGGCATGCAAACCAAGATAATTCTGCCTGAGGACAAGATACCCACCCAGTGGTACAACATTATCCCTGATCTGCCAGGCCC
>CAXNJF010000033.1:0-10232 GCA_964202585.1 Trichlorobacter sp.
TCAACTGAAGCAATGATATACGTACGTTCCTGATATCTGTCCCAGACCGTGTAGGCAATCAGTGCGGTTAGTATGAGGGTAACACTGCAGCTGATGACCAAACGCAGGTGACGGTAGTTGGACATGTACGTTGATTTTTCAGTCATGAGGTGCCTTGTCCGGCGTCACCGGTCCGGCTTTGGGGCGCTCTTTTTGATTTCCCAGAATTACCTCGCCGGTGTCGGTAAAGAGCCGTACCGGCAGTTCAAAAATCCTTCTGAAAATATCAAGGGTGCCGCTGGCCATGGTCTTGACCGGTATGGCGCTCACCTGGGGATCCTCCCAACTTCCCTTGGCCTCAAAATAGGTGCTGATCAGGCTGCCATCGCCACCGGAGAGAATCCAGCCAACGACCGGTATTCTGCTGATAATCCGGTCAACGGTCTGTAAAGGCTGTACGCCGATCAACATGTCCAGCGTTTCTTTGACAATGTCGATGGTGCCGACGGTGGTGACGTGCATGACATTGCTTTCAATAAAAAAGTCCTGGGTGGTCAGGACACCGTTTTTGACCGCCATGGTGGCGCTGATCTGATTGAACGGCATGCCGCCACGGGCCATGTCCGGCAGGCTGAAGCTGAGCAGTTGCGAGATATTCAGGATCGAGATGACCTTTGAAAGCGTATTGAAGCGCCGCAGGGTGCCACGATCCACCTTGAGGCTGAGGGCGCCGCTGGCAGTTTTCTTGATGGCGTCGAGATCATCACCGCTGGCGCTCAGGCTACCCTGGATGGTGGTCAGTCCGTACAGTTCCTTTCCCATGCCCAGCGCCTTCAATACCTCACTTGCCCTGGCCCGTTCCAGCAGCAGTGTCAGATCCCACTTTGGGGGCTGACCGGTAACCCGTGTCAGCTGGCCATGCAGGGTAAGGCGTCCGCCAAAGATTCCTGCTTGCAACCCCTGCAGTTTGAGTACTCCGTTCTCACTGTTTAAAAAGGCTGACAGCTTGCTGAAACCGGATCCAAGGTAGCTTCCTGATTCAGCGGTCAACTGGGTCTGCAGCTGGAACAGCGCCGGGGTCTGTTTCTTTTCGGCTTCAGGCGATCGGGATGGTGCCAGAAGCGGAATGATCTCTGCCAGATCCAGATATGAAGAGGCAATTTTCAGTTTTATATCAGGCACACCTTCTGTCGTGATGGTGCCTGATGCGCTGAAGCTGCTCCTGGGTAGCTTGCCGGCAACATTGCGAATCGTCAGCAGGTGATTCCGCATGCCCAGGTGCGCGCTGAACTGCTTGATGTGGGGTAGATTTTCACCGGGAGTACGTCTGAAATCAGCAGGATTAAGTTCTGGAGACGTTATCAGCAGTTCTGCCTCAGGGTTCTGCAGGCTGGTGACCCGGCCCTTGACAACCAGTGGCGTGCTGCCGTAGCGGATAGCCATGTCTGACGTTTCAAGGGAGTTACCCTTAAAATTGATCTGCGAGGTAATGGCTGTGATCGGGGCATAGTCTGGATGAGGCTTCAGCGAAAAGTCGGCAAGTCTGACATTGCCTGAAAACCGCATGGTGCCGATGGAACGCGGGTCTCCGGCACCGGCTATATGCGCATCTACCCCCCCTTTCAACTGGTACTGCTGCCAGTCAGTCAGGATCGGCACGCGGTTGTCCAGTTGAAACAGGTTGGTCTGAATTTCAAAGGCCAGGTACGGGATGGTTTCGCTGTAGCGTAACAGGGCATTACCGGAAAGTTTGAGTGGCGGTAACTGGTACAAAAATGAAGTAAATCTGGTGGCATCCTTGCCCAGTACCGCGCTAAAGGTAAGTGTGTTGGTCATGCCGGCCGTTTTTTTGACCAGCATCGGGTACTCATATGATGCGCTGGACAGGAGCCACTCACCAGACAGGCGATAGGCCGATGTCGGGCCATCCCCCTGCAGCTTCAGTGTGGTGCCGGTGCCCTGGAAACGTAACGCCTCGGCGCCGGCATGTTCGGCCAGCCAGGCAATTTCAGCGGGGCGGGGGGACATGGTCATGCTGAAGGGGTAGGCTGAGGGGACGTTTTCGGTGGCATAATCCTTGACCACGCCTTCCATGGTAAAGGGGGAACCGCCAAAATTACCGCTCATGCCGATCAGGTAAAAATGTTTCCCCTTCATTTCAAGGGTTCCCTTGATCTGTCGGAAGGTGGGGGCTTTCTCGCCGTACTGGACTACGGCCTGTTCTGCGGTACCGTTGATGTAGAGCGCATTTGCGTTATCGTTGATACCGATGTGGGCCAGTTGTGAGAAACGTCCGTTCAGGGTGCCGGTGCTTAATTTGAAGATGCCCCCCCTGATCCGGTGTTCAATGAAGTAGGCAGCGTCTTCGGCAATAATACCGAACGGGATGTAGCTTTTGACATGGAGATAGTCAAATGATTCTGATGTCGCCTTGACGCTGATGGCCGGGTCTTTGCTGTCCAGTCCGCTCAGGCGGACGTTGCCTTTGATGCTGAAGCCGTCCAGCCGGAGCTGTACACCGGTCATATCCAGCAGGGTAGGGGACCATTTCAGATCAAGAGCCAGCTGCACCTGTTTGGGGGCTACGGTGGCATGAAATACCTTTGGCCAGACAACACTGGGGTTACGGATCAGCAGGTTTCCTTTGGCCTGCAGGTTTTTCCAGCGCCCTTTCAGGTCCAGATTCAGGCTGATAGCGCCGCCAGGAGAATTGAACGGTACAAATTTTCCAAGGTAGGGCCATAGCCTCCAGTACTCAACCTGGTCAAGGTCAAGTTTGGCATCAATATCAGATGAGGTGAGCAGTTCTCCATTTTTCGGAAGCCGCAACGTCCCTGCTGTCTTCAGTTTTCCGGGACTGCTGCCTTCCAGCGTGGCTGCCAGACTAAAGGAACATTTTTTACCCCGCTCCGGTTTTTCCAGGCTCAGGTTGATGCCGGACAGGTTCAGATTGGTGGCAGATCCGGCTGTTGCCTGATCATGCCAGAAGAGCGAGCCATTACGGATCCGGATCCCTTTGGGTTGCAGAGCATAGCCGCTTGTTGACGGTTGCAGCAGGTCTGCGATGTTCAGAACCCCCTGCTTGTCACGGCTTATGGTGACCCTGACCCCTTCCAGCACAATCTCACGCAGTTCTATTTTCTTGTTCAGCAGCGGTATCAGAGCCAGTTTAAAAGAGATATTCTGGGCCGAGATGAATTCCGCCTGGTTGCCACGTTCTCTGACTGACAGATCACTGAATCTGAATGAGGGGCCCAATATCCAGGTAAAGTTTGCATTGCCAAGCCGTACCTCACGGTTTAACTGTTTTTGCAGGAGATCGGCCAACTGTGCCTGGTAGGTATTCAGATCAAGCAGGCGGGGGAGCAGCAGCGACAGGGCCAGAGAGGCGGTTGCACAGAAGAGACAGAGCAGGATGCCAAGCCGTAACCATTTATTGTGAGGGATTATCTCCATACGTGAGTGGTTGTGTTTCAGACAGCTGCAGCATGTTCATCAGGAGCAGACAACGGGATGATCCGTACCTGCAGGACGGCGGTGCGGGTAACCTGTTCGCAGACCAGCCTGAAACCGTTCCAGTCAAAGGTCTCACCCTGCTCCGGCAGGTGACCTGTCTGATCAAGTACCAGACCGGCCACGGTCTCATAGTGGGGGGCTTCTTCCAGCTTGATCCCCAGCGGTTCCTGCAGATCAAAGATGGATACCAGGCCGTCAACCAGCCAGCTGCCATCAGGCTGCTGCATCAGCTTGCACGGTTCTCCGGCATCATGTTCATCCTCAATCTCGCCCACCAGCTCCTCCAGCAGATCTTCGGTGGTTACCAGGCCGGAGATCCCGCCATATTCATCAACCACCAGCGCCATATGGTTGCGAATGCGTTGCATCTCTTTCAGCAGCTCATTCACTTTTTTCCCTTCGGGCACAAAGACCGGTGGTCTGATAATCTGTTCAAGCTGCAGTTCTACGCCTCTGACCAGAGCCCCCATGATATCTTTGTCATGCAGCACCCCGACAATATCTTCAATACTGCCGCGATAGACCGGATAGCGGGAATACTGGGCATCCAGAATGGTCTTGATCAGTTCATCGCGGGACATGAGCAGGTCAAGGGCCACCATCCGGGTGCGTGGGACCATGACCTCACGAACGCAGGTATGGGTAAACTCGAAGACATTGCGGATGTACTCATGTTCGGATTCGCTGAAGACCCCGGTTTCATGGCCTTCAGAAACCATATGCTGAACTTCCTCACGGGTGATGAAGGCATCCTGTTCCCCCTTCAGTCCTATCAGGCGCAGTACTGCCTTGCTGGAAGAGGTGAGCACCAGTACAACCGGAGCGGTCATTCCGGCGATCAATTGCATCGGCCTGGCCAGACGCAGGGCGATCCGGTCCGCATACTGCAGACCGATAGCTTTTGGAACAAGTTCTCCGATAATCAGGGAGACATAGGAGATAATAATCACGAGAATAATGGCAGCCAGAGGTTCGGCGGCTTGCCGAAGAAACGGCCAGGGTAGCTGCAACAGAACCGGGCGCAGGTGCTGGATTGCAATAATGCCGCCAACGGTTGAGGCGGCCGAGCCGGCTACGGTCACGCCGATCTGGATCACGGCCAGCAGGGGGTGGGGGTCCTTCTGATACTGCTCGATAATGGCTGCACGTTTGTCTCCATCTGCAACCAGCTGGGCAATTCTGCCTTTGCGTGTTGAGATGATGGCAAACTCGGCCATGGAGAAGAAGCCGTTCAGTCCTATCAGCAGGACAATAACAATCAGTTCAAGCGTTACTGTATCCATAGTAGGCTGTATTCTCTAACGGAATACGATGATTGTCAATCAACAGTAGATTATCATCAGGTGATACTCCCGTGTCGCATTAAAAAACAGAACGGCGGGCGGAGATCTACACCCAAAGAATCTTGACCAATTGCTCCACCTGTCGAAACTCCGGGTCTCCTGTGACCAGCGTTGCATTATGTTCTATGGCAGAGGCAACAGCAAAGGTATCAGCGTACGACATGGCAAACTGTGCCTTCAGTTCAGCTGCCCGATACACCAGATCATCGGGTACAGGCAGAATCACAATGCTAAGCAGGCTGACGTTTTTTAGCACTTCAAGCTTGGCTCGTACGCCAAACCTTCGCTGGACGGTATAAATAACTTCTCCCATATTGATTACATTAAGCATGGCACAGGTTTTGCCTGTCTGGGCATCTTCAAGTATCTTTTTTACAACCGTATCACCCGGTTCCTTCTGAATGAAACGCAGCAGGGCAAAACTATCCAGGAGATAGTTATTCACGGGCTTTATCCCGCTTACGTTCTTCAAGCAGCTCATCTGCAAGAGATGGCACAGAAGGGAGCATTCCCCATGTCGCAGCAACGGGATCAGCTACAACCGGCACAATGCAGACGACATTGCCATATTCAACAAAACGAACTTCGCTGCCCGGTTCAATGTGGTGCCGTTTTCTGATATCGCCAGGGATAAGTATTTGACCTTTTACTGTTACTTTTGATGCTTTCTCCATGTTTGGCCTCCAAAAGTATTACTTTGTGTCAAAATAGTAATACTTTGTTACGAGGGATTCAATGAGAAAAAAACAAACCAACCTGATCTAAGCTCCAGCATCCGGTGTTGCTCTGCCGATCATTCCAGTTTCGTAACGCTGAGCGTCACAAGGCTGCGTTCCCACGCAGGAGACCTGCTAAGGTTTTTGCCGTATCCGCCCCTGCAGCCTCAGCAGGCCATCAAGAATAGTAACCGGATGGGGCGGACAGCCGGGGATGTAGAGATCAACCGGCAGCAAACGGTCAATGCCGTTGCAGACTTGTGAAGCGTCCATAAACGGCCCGCCGTTAATGGCACAGGCACCGCAGGCCACCACAATCTTGGGAGCGGGAATCGCCTCCCAGGTTTTGAGCAGCGCCTCTCGCATATTCTCGCTGACCGGACCGGTGACCCAGATCCCGTCGGCATGACGGGGCGAGGCCACAAACTGGATCCCGAACCGCCCCAGATCCCAGCCGATGGTGGTCAGCACGTTGCTGTCAGCCTCGCAGGCGTTGCAGCCACCCGCGCTGACTTCACGAAATTTGAGTGAACGCCCGAACAGTTTGCGCAGATCAGGTAACAGCGGTTGGGCAAGCCGATGGTCTGATCCGGGTTGCACCAGCAACTCTTCACGTTTGGAGACTGCCAGACGGTGGTCCTTGCCAAAACTGACACATGCTGCAGCAGGACAGTCTGCGCAGAAAAGGCATTTACCCAGATCAAGTGTAAGGTCATGGTTCTCATAACCAAGGGCCTGCCAGGGACAGAGCTCGATGCTGGCGCGCAGCTCCTGCTCACCCAGCAGATCGGGATTCAGTTTTGGATAGCCTCGAAACCGTTCCGGCAATTGAACCGGGGCATCGGGATAGGCCATAGTCCGGTATCCCTGGATGGTGAGACGTTCTTTAAGGGCACGCAGCATGGTTGTTCCCCTTACAGGTCATATCCGCAATAGGACAGGTTAAAACTCTTGTTGCAGAGCGGAAAATCAGAGATCTGCTCGTTACGCAGCGCCATTGCCAACCCCTGCCAGTTGTGGAAGGAAGGATCAGTAATCTTGTACTTCCTGAACCGTCCGCTTGCATCAGTTATGGCAACGTGGCAGATTTCACCCCGCCAGCCTTCGGTCAGGGTTACCACCAGCTGATCCGGCTGCAGGCTACCCGGTTCTGCTGCATGGGGACCGGAGGGCAGCTGTCTGAGCTGTTCAACACAAAAATCCAGCGACTTCTGACATTCCTGCCAGCGCACCGTGCTGCGGGCGCAAACATCGCCATGGTACGCGGTTATGATCGGCACCTGCGCCATGCGATAGATACTGAATGGGTAGTCGGAACGAACATCCCGCTTCAGACCGCAGGCCCGTGCTGCCGGTCCAACCAGACCAAGCTCTGTCGCTGTTTCCAGTGAGACTGCGCCGGTCCCTTCCAGACGTGACATAACAGACGGCGTGTTCCAGAGCAGTTCAATGGCGCTGGTCAGTTCTTTACGGCCAGTTTCAAGACGCCTCAGTAGTTCTTCCCGCTGTGCCTGATCAAGTCCAAAGACGGTGCCGCCCTGCTTCAACAGACCCCGTCCAAATCGGCTGCCGCAGATAAAAGCACTCATATTCAGGAAGTCGCCCCGGATCCTGCCGCAGAAAGATGAGGTGGGCAGGTAACCAACATCACCGGCAATGGCGCCCAGGTCGCCGGTATGATTGGCCAGACGCTCCAGCTCCAGCGCTATTCCCCGCTGTGCCTGGGCAGCAGCCGGAGTACGGGTCTTTGATAATGATTCAAGCGCCATGCAGTAGGCCAGGCCGTGGCCGATACTGGTGTCTCCGGCAACCGCCTCCATCTGGCGCAGAGTGCGAGGATAAGGACCGCCAACCAGCATCTGTTCTATGCCGCGATGCTGGTAGCCCAGCGATATCTCCAGATGGAAGACCTGTTCACCGTGACACTGGAAACGGAAATGCCCCGGCTCAATCACACCGGCATGAACCGGACCGACCGCAACTTCGTGGACCTCATCCCCTTCCACCCGGTAATAGTCCATTACGCCGGGTGGTATCGGCTGATCATCAGACCTGCCCCAGGCATCCCGGCCGGAAACCTGCGAATGGACAAAACGGACCGGCTTGAACCAGGGGTGCCCCACAAAACGGATGCCCTGCTGTTCGGCTATTTCCCGTTCAAACAGTTGAGCCTGAGGGCATTGAGCTGCAAGAGAGGGAAAGGAATCACCACTGCAGATGGTCTTCATAACCCCCAGCACACCGTCAAGCGGCGCTGCCAGCAGACAGTACAGACCCGTACCATCCCCTTCTGCAAGCCCGAAGTAGGAGCTGATCCGCCAACCATGTCCAACCATATCCAGGATGGTCTGCAAAAAAGTATCCGCCTGATTGCAGGGGATCCCGGCACAGGCGATCGGCCGGGCATTATAGATCAGGCGCAGGGTGTCGTTCATGGACGAACCTCCAGCATGGCAGCGCCATCCCGCAACAGGTGCAGCAGTATCTCCGGCGGCCAGACCCCCAGCCAGAGGATCACCAGCAGCATCATTAGTGGCGGCCCCACCGTCAGCAATTGGTCCCGGTAATCGGTTGCTTCCAGATCTGTACGGGGCGTTCCCATTACCATCGGCAGGACGGTCAGGGACATGCCGATAAAAATGACCGCCAGAAAGAACAGAAACAACCCTCCCACCCAGTAGCGGCCATCAATAAAGGCGCTGCTGACAATCGAAAACTCGCTGATAAAGGGAGAAAAGGGGGGCGAGCCGGTAACCGCAATAAAACCTGCCAGAAAGAGTCCGCCTGACCAGGGCAGACGGGTCAGGGCCCCCTGGACGATCTCGGTGGTCTTGCCGCCATAGGAGCGGTGGATGTTGCCGGAGGAAAGAAACAGCACCCCCTTGGTCAGGCCGTTGTTGATCAGATGGAACAGCACCCCGAACAGTGCTCCTTTACCCAGCCCCAGGCCGATGGCCAGGATGCCGACATGCTCAACACTGGAGTAGGCCAGCATCCGCTTGAAATCGTGCTGACGGGCCATAAAGACCGCAGCCACCGCCATGGAGATCAGTCCCAGTACCAGCAGGGTCTGCTGAAAGAAGGCAACCTCATAGACTGAGGCCATGCAGATCTGGTAGACCCGCAGGATGGCCAGAAAAGCACAGCTGACCAGGCCGCCGGACAAGAGCGCCCCCACCAGGCCGGGGGCCTCACCGTAGGCATCCGGTTTCCAGGTGTGCAGCGGCGCCAGACCCAGTTTGGAGCCATAGCCAACCAGCAGGAAGATGAAGGCAGCATGCAGCCAGCCCCGGTTAAGGACGCTGGCATCATCAAGCAGATCTCCCAGCAGCAGGGTGGCATCCTGATGGGCAACGTGGGTGGCGTAGGCCAGAAACAAGAGCCCCAGCAAAGCCAGCGCAATGCCGACCGAGCAGATCAGGAGGTATTTCCAGGTGGCCTCAATGGAGCGGGCATTGCGGTTAAAGTAGATCAGAGGAGCCATGGAAACCGTGGTGGTCTCTACCGCTACCCAGAGTAATCCCAGATGTTGGCAAAGCGTAGCCAGCGACATGGCGGCCAGACAGACCAGCAGCCCCAGGCAAAGGACCCGGTTGGAGCGCTCCTGACGGTATCCCAGGTAGCCCACGGCATAGACCGCGCAGACGGTAAAAAGCAGGGTAATACCCAGCAGGGTAATCTTGCCCAAAGGATCCAGCCAGATCCAGCCGCCATGCACCGGCACTGACGGTTTGACAATCAGATACAGGGACAGGACCAGATGGGGCAGCGCAATCACCGGCAATATCAGTGGCCGCAGACGGTTGTCCGGTATGAACCAGGCGATCAGGGCGCCAAGCAGCGGCAGGAGTACCAGAAAATGGATCATCGGCCTATTCCTCCCGCAACGCCTTCAGATGTGAGGTGTCCACCGATGAAAACTCACGACTGATATGGTTGATGACAATTCCCATCACAAAGATCCCCACCAGCAGATCCAAAAGAGCCCCGGCCTCGACCATGAACGGCATCGCCTCGGTTAGCAGCAGCCCAAAGATGAAGATGCCATTTTCCAGCACCAGATAGCCGATAACCTGTGAAATCGCTTTTCTGCGGGTGGTCAGAATCAGGAACCCGGTCATCAGGGTGGCGATGGAGGCTGGTACAAACAGCAGGTCCCGATGCTCCGGGGCCAGGGGCAGTTGTTGGGCAAAGACAAAGGCCAGAGCGGTAAAGATCGCCCCCAGCAGCAGGGTCGGCACATAGCCAATGAACGGTTCCACTTCGCGGCGGATCTGGGCCTTGCGGACCGCATTGTTGATCAGGTACGGAATCAGGAGCCCCTTGGCAAGAATAATACTGACAGTAATGCCCAGCAGGTGACCGGAAAAAGGATGCAGCAGACCGGGAATGATCCCCAGGATCACCCCCTGGGCAGCCACCGCCCTGATGGCAAAGGCCAGCCGACTGGTTCCCAGCATGATAAAATTGATCAGCATGACCAGCACAAGTAGTTGATCCGCAATTGAAACCATCTGCATCACCTCACTATCAACAACATGGCAAAGGCTGACAGGATCGTGGCAGCCACCAGCAGTTGAGGAATACGCACCAGCCGCAAACGTGCCATAACCGACTCAACCAGACCTATAAAAACTGCGAGATACAGCATTGCTGCGATAAAAATCCCCCAATCCAG